>JAWCQO010000006.1 GCA_038869735.1 Candidatus Anstonellales archaeon
GTTACTGTGTATTCTACTACTCCTGGTCCAAACATATCTAACAATCAAATCAACAACAATTTAGGTGGAGGCATAAAAGCCATAGATCCAACTAAGCAGAGCCTCAGGATAGTAAACAACACCCTTATCTCAAACTCATACTTTGGGATAAACATAACCTACTCAAACAACACCTATATAGCAAACAACTCTCTTGGCTTAAACTCCGTCGATGTAGACAACAAATCCTCTAATATATCCTATGCATATGACAACGCATGCAACAATCCACTTAACTTTAGAGACTTTGGGCAGGTTGGTTGCACATGGAACTATCCCCCACCAATCTTCATATCTTCCTGCTCGAACTTAACATCGGCAGGTTATACTTATATCCTAACCTCCAACATCACCAACTGGGGCGGTGCCACATGTTTTAACATAACAGCGGAAAATGTCACCCTTAATTGCGCAGGATACACAATCAACGGAACAAACACACAAGACTCTTATGGGGTCTATTCTACCTATTCCAATACAACTATCAAAAACTGCATAATTGACATGTTTAAATATGGGATTACTCTGTCAAATGCAAACCAAAACTACATATTAAACAATTCAATTCAGGCAAACATGACCGATTCAAAGGGAATTTACCTAATCTCTGCACCTTCAACTATCATTGAAAACAATACCATCTCTATCAAGCAGCCTGTTGGCACATTTCCATTTGAAGGCATAAGGGCAGAGTATTCAAACTATCTAGTCCTGCACAACAATTCAGTAACTACAAACTACACAAGAGCAATATTCCTGCGCTTCTCCAACTATTCTAATGTAACAAACAATTACGTATTCTCAAACAGGAGTTGGGGCATTGATACATATTTCTATAATACTATCAAAAACAACTTCATCTCCTCATATTCTGGCAGAGCCCTTGATCCCGGCGATTACAATATCGTAATAAACAACACAGCAATTTCCACATTAGGCCCAGCTATAATCCTCTCCCCTGGCACTAACGTGACATTTGTTAATAATACAGGGATATCACACAAACGCTACGGCTTAGAATTAACGACAGGTAGCCAAAACAACACTTTCATAAACAACGTTTTCATATCCAATTATTCATTTGGGGCATATCTTGCATCCTCAGAGCAGAACACCCTCACTAACAACACAATAAAGTCAGTGTATGGCCAAGCCTATGCCTCCCCATACTCAAAATCAAATAGGATAGCCAATAACACGATCATATCAGAGTACAACATTTCAATAAATCTTACCAGCACCAACTCCTCAATCTTTGAAAACAACACCATAAGCTCGCCGACGCTGTGCTTTGGCCTCTTCCTATCGAATCAAAACTCTCTTGTCTCAAACCAGCTTTCTGCATGCACAATTTATATAAACGGAACAACACAAACCTCAAATTCCTCATTCAACATAATAGAAAACAACACCGGAGTTTCTATAATCAACCTAACCGCATACACCTACAACAATTTCGGATGCCAAAACGAGGGTGCAACGATTATTGACGATGGAGACAATAACTCGGTCTATCCCTCCTGCTCACCGTCCATCTCCTTCAACCTTACTCCTAAGTTCGTAGTAAAAGGCGCCAATGTTTCTGTTGTTGGTCGTGCTGAATTCGGAGGAGCAGGCATAAAAAACAAACCAATTACTATCTATTTCAACGGCACTCAGATCTCAGATAATGACCTCTCCCCACCAGGGCCTCCGTCTACTAATTCAACTGGCTGGTTCAACTATACATTCAACGTAACTAATGCTTCCTGGTTATTCGGAATCCCGCTTTACGAATCAGGCCAATACAACGTTTCAGTAAACTTTACTGACTTGGGAAGATCAGCCAACAGGACAGAGAATATGACTGTCTTTGAATTCTATCCCTCAATCAGAACAAACAAAAGCCACTTTAAGTCATCAGACCCGATAAACATCTCTATAGTCATCTTTACCGACGTTTCAAACTATCCCTACGCGGATGCAAGTGCTCTTTCCCTTTGCATAAGCAACGCAGAAAGCCCCGAGAACTGCTCCATTGCTGTTCTCTCAGCAAGAAAGGCATCTACAGGAAACTATTCAAACGAGACAGACATTGCTTCTTCACTATCAGAAGGAAATTACTCAGCTTATACAAACCTTTCAGTTCAAGGAATATTGCGCTCAAACTCAACTACTTTTATAATTGACAATACTCCTCCGTACATCGAAAATCTTACCACAACAGGACTTAATGTATTTAACTACACTTCACCTCAGTCCACATACACGGTCTACATAAACGTTACCGATAATAGAGGGATTTCAAGCGTCCTTTGCGAGCAGGCAGGTATAAACATAAGCGCAAACTTTACAGGAGGTGGCTCAAACGCCTGGTCATGCTCTCTTGCTGCACCACCATTAAACAAAAACTACAATATCACCATTTTTGCTCTTGATAATGCAGGGAACGTAAACTCAACAGGCTTTGAACTGAGCACCTTGGGCTTTACGAACCTTACGATGCTACCACAGATAGGGCAGCTGACCCCTATAACAATAAACGACCTACATGCTGGCTACTATGTCATCTACAACATAACTTTAAATAACACTGGAAACGCAAAGGCTCACCGCGCCAACGTCTCAATGACGCATGCGGTCTCACCGCAGTACGTAACTACGACAACATCAACTGAAAACTGCACACAATCAATAAACTATGGTGGCGGAAGCTGCACAGTTTCTTTTAACGTAACGGTGAATGCACAAGCACCACAGGCAACATATTATCTTTACTTCAGATCCAATTTTACGAACAATAACCTTTCCATAGGCACCACAAGTGAGAAATATCTTGCAGTCACAGTAACCGGAAACCCGATTCTTACTTCTGCAGACTACAACACTACAATAAACCACTCCACGACCGGAAGATTTAACCTCTCTCTAAACTCAACAGGGAATGATAACGTCAGAAGCGTTTCAGTAAGCTATATTCCAAATACGCTTCCATCATCCTGGGTTGCCTTTGCACCTGAAGCATTTGTCAGTATAGACGTGGGATCGTCTGAAAACGTCTCGGTTAATATAACTGTGCCCACCTACACTTTGCCAGGAAATTACACTGGTCACTTTGATGTGAACACTTCTAACTCAAACAACATTTCAATAAACATCTCAGTCAATGTTCCTGCAATGCACGCCTGGACCTTAACGCCATATAACCAGACAAACACCACAGGCCTATCCAACTCAGGTTCACTTGGAACTGCCTATATAAACAACACTGGAAACATCGAGCTCAACTTCACGATATCTTACTCCGGCTCGTTTGTCGGCTCGGCAGTTGACCCGGGAACAAATCCAACAAACATCACGCTTCATATAGGCGAACTTTACAATTTCACGCCGTCTCATTCAGGCTCTCCCACACCGGGAACGTGGACTCTTAACATAACCTTTACAAATCTCTCTGCTACACCTACCTCAAACTTTACAATAATGAACTTAGAGGTTGTCGATCAACCACCAACGATTTCAGATCAGATAAACGCAAGCCCAGGCTTTATTTCAGAAGCAAATGTCCAGCTTCGAATAAACTTCACAGTCAAAGATGACCAAAACTTAGTTGATTCGAACTCCGTTCACTGCAATTTCACTCTTACCTCAACCCAAAAAGTTCAAGCAAGCCAGATAGCTGGATGCCAAGACTGTTGGAAATGCCAATATACTCCAACAGTTGGAGGCAAATACAACCTTTCAATTTTTGCCTCTGATACAGGGGGGAAGATGAGCAATGCTTCAAGAAATCTAACCATAATCGGAAAAACTTCCGTGCTTGTAACCATGAACTCAACTTCCGTTTCAGTTTCAGGAATCAATCAAACAACATCTAAGAACGTAACTATCACTGTTTATGCAAACAACACCGGAATGGGTACTGCAAAGTATGCTATTGGTTTTGGACAGGAACCGCCAAACTGGGTCTCGTCGATTTGGAACTACTCTTCAATCTCAAACTCAACAAGAAAAGAAGGAAACATAACCGTTACCGTACCGACTGGCACAGAACCGGGAACATACTATACATACATAAAAGTTAACTGGACTAATCCGGACAACTCAAATAGCACTAACACGAGTACCTCACTTTTAGAAATATCTGTCCTTCCAAATCCGCTTCTGACGATGCAGGAGGATTTCTCAGTCTATCTGGAGCAAGGCACAAATTCGAGCACCCTACTTTATCTAAACTCAACCGGAAACGACCCAATTTTAAGCCTAAACCTTACTTGTCGTGGCACTTATTGCCTAACCTTTAACATAACCTTCAACGAAAGCGCGGTATCTACTATTCCCCCAGGCACTCTAAAGACCATAAACGTTTCAATAAGAGTGCCTCGTGGGCAGATTGCAGGACCCTATCCAATCCCCATAAACGCAACAGCAGTTCAATCAGGCGCACAAACCATAATGACTATTATTGTAGGCTCTGATTATTCATGGTCCGTGACTCCCACATCATTCAACACTTCAGCAGTCATCGGCTCCTCAGGCGCCACCTCCTTTACAATCCAAAACAGTGGCAATGAGGATCTCTTCTTCTACTTCAACTTAAGCGGAAACATCACCGAAGTTCTTTCTCTGGAAACTCTCAGCAGTGAAGTCATAAAACTAACAAATTATACCCTTAACCTTACCTACTCAGCCCCACTCTCTCCGGGAACTTACCAAGGAATTCTCACAATAAACGAAACGACAAACAACACCTTAACCACAATTCCATTAGACTTTAAGGCGTTTTCAGGTTTTGTTAGCATAAGTCCAAACAAAAATGTCAAACAAGTCAACATACGCAGAGGGGACACCATATATATAAATGCGACCGTGACCGCAGCGGGCTCTTATATAAACGAAAACGTTAGCTTCCAAGCTTTTGTTAACGGCTCCTCTTGTCCAGTATCAGGCTACGTCAACATCCCAGCACAAAATCTTTGGATGATAAACTGCACAGCTCCTTCGGAAAACGACGGTTTATGGCACAATCTTACGATATATGCAAACTATTCAACTCTCAGCATCATAATCAAAAACACGACTAACGACTCCATACACTATCTGGACATAACCCCCCCTGCAATTGTTGCAAGTAGCGAAAATGTTTCAGGTACAAATGTCTCCATTGAGCTTAACGTCTCAGATAACATCAACATAAGCACGGTAAGTGTATATATCTTACAGCTATCTTCAAATGTTACTCTGAACAAGAGCGGCCAATACACATACAGATATAACCTTTCAAATCTGTCAATAGGGGACTATGACGTCATCTATTGGCTCAACGATACCACCGGCAACTCAAACTATTCAACAGACTACTTTGAGGTATGGAGCGACGCAGCCTTCAGCGGCGATATTAAAAACTCATCAAATCAACCAGTTGTAGCAATATTTAATCTCTACAGAAACGGAACAAACCAACTCCTTCAAAACTTTTCAACAAATTCAAGTGGGCAGTATCGGGCAACAATTCACGATAGGCTGTATGACCTAAACATATACTCCTCTCAAGTCGGTTTGAATCTGACCATAAATAAAATCAATCTTGTCTCCTATACTGACTCATTTGATTTCGATAAGATACAAAAAAGAGAAACAAATCTAGTAAACGGCGTAAATGGAGTAGGATTGCGTTCAAATATAACAGAAAGCGCAACCATTACCATCTCCTACAATTCAGAAGACCTCACAACAGCTGAGGACTACTTAAAAATTTACAAGTGTGGAAATTGGAACTTCTCTACTAAAACCTGCTCGGGTTCATGGTCCCAACTCACCAGTGTAGTTGACAAAGTTCGTGACACAGTATCCGCAAACACCACTCAGCTGTCTGACAGCGACAAAGAGGTTGCATACGTTCTTGGAGAGTCACAACCAACAAGTGGCCAACCGGATATTTCAGTTTCAAGCCCAGACACCCTGACAGTACATCACAACAGAACCGGAACTTCGTCATTCTCAGTAGTCTCAAGCGGAACAGGGACCGCGCTAGGGGTGAACGTCATTTGCGTTTCTGGTACAGTCTGTCAGATGAAAGAGACTTCAATGGCACCAACATATTTTGAGTCGATAACTGAGGGTTCAGCACAGACAGTTAATATAAACGTCTCAATACCTTATGCCTACCCACCCGGAACGTATCTTGCGATAATAAATGCCTATGGAGAAGGCATAAACAATAAGACAGTCCAGCTTCAAGTAGTCGTTCCGTCAAATGCTTCATGGAATATAAACCAAACTTACTTTAACTCAACGGTCGGCACGGGGGAGACAGCAATAGGATACTTTGAAATAGAAAACAAAGGAAACATAAACTTTCAACTCTCTTCATCTACCAACAACTCAATTGCATATGCAAATGAAACCTTGCTATACTTGCCAAAGAATCAATCTTCTGCAAGAGTCTTCAAAATTATTGCAAATGCAACTTCCCCAGGAAACAGGACAATTACAATAACTCTCTCCAATTCATCAGCTAGGCCACAGTCACTCCAACTAAATGTCTCACTAAATGTTGTGAACTTTACGGTTACTGTGTTATCTCCAAATTCTCAAAATCCAGAATCGAATATTACTCCAGAAACCAAAATAAACATAACTGCCCGCGTTTATCTTGAGGGCACAGAAGTCACCAGTGGAGTCAATTGGAGCGTAAGTGTAGGGGGCTCGTCATGTCCGCTTGCAAACTACAGCTATTTGGACAAATGGGAAATATCCTGCTTGGCTCCTTCAATATCCACAATCAACAACTCTCTCGTGGTTTATGCAGTTTATGGAGAATACTCAGCCTCAGATTCCAAGAGCAACTCAATCCAGTATACTGATACGGTGCCTCCGCATATAAATATCACCGCACCATCTCAGTACAGAGGCGGGATTATTCCGATAACCATTTTTGTGACAGACAATGCTGGTGTATCAAACGTTTCGGCAAACATCACATACCCAAATGGATCAGTTTATGGTCTTCCCCTCACCTTCTCAGATCCATATTATATAAACAATCTTGATACTTCCGAGCTCAATTACGGAACTTATAAGATATCAGCCCGTGCAAACGATACTTCAGGATTAACTTCAACAAATACTTCAGCGTTCAACGTTCTCCGCGGCGGTTATATAGCTGGAAACTTTACAGGACCAAATGCGACTGTTCATATCGTTGAAATAAGACTCTACGACGTTGAAGGAAATATCCTATTTGCGTTCAACTCAAGTGGAGTTTTCAACAAAACAGTAAACGCAACCGATATTGTGAATCTTGAGCTCCTGGCATTTGGCCACAAAGCAACAATAAATGGGGTAAATATCTCAAACAACATCTCCAACATTTTCAGAATTGACGAGATATATCCAACATATGTTGGAAGGGGGGCACTAAAAGCTATTTCAATAACTAATATCTCTGTAAATTACACAAACGGAACAGTTACTATGGACTATTCAGGAACAAACTACGTTTCAGAATCAAACGTCGGCTTGTACAAGTGCTCTGTCTGGGACTTTAAAACACGCACGTGTACATCTGGCTGGGAGCGCCAAACAAACGTTTATGTAGATAGAATAAATCACAAAATAAGTGCAAACATATCAAGCTTCTCAGCATACGCAGTAGCTGAATATATCTGTGGCGATGGCGTCTGCCATTCTACTTATGGAGAAAGTAATGCCTTATGCCCATCAGATTGTCCGCTTCCAAGTCAATCCACTCAAGTTCAGGTTAGCGGTGGAAGCTCAACCTCTTATTCCACCACAACTATCCAAGGCGCAAGCGAGCAACAGCTAAAAGAGATACGCACTGAGATAGAGAAGCTTCAGTCTATGCAGCCGGGAAGCGAAGATTTCAAAAAGCAAGTTGCACTCATAGAAGAGCTTTACAAAAACCTAAGCTCACAACTTATGGCTGGAGCAAATCTTTCTGCCCACGGAATGCAGACTGTTACAAACAGCATATACTTTGAGCTTTATCCAGGAGAGGAAACAACTACTTCAACTACACTAAGAAGTACATTAGATGCTGAAACCAAAGTAACCATAAGAGTAGTGGGCAACGTAAAGCCATACGTTGTGCCCTCCGTAGAGTCCTTAACCATCCCTCCACACGGTGAGGCGGATATCACTCTCTACGTTACACTTCCCCCAGACGCAAAGCCGGGAGTATATTATGGCTCGGTTGAATTTGAGAACGACGTCGGTGGATTGATACAAGTACCATTTAATCTTAGGATATTGCAGGAAAAAGATAGGCTATTGGACCTAAAAATACAGCCCGTCGACAATGTCGTTGAACCCGGCGGAAGGCTGAGAATAGAAACAAACATCTACAACCTTG
This sequence comes from Candidatus Anstonellales archaeon, assembly GCA_038869735.1. Classification (NCBI taxonomy): domain Archaea; kingdom Nanobdellati; phylum Microcaldota; class Candidatus Micrarchaeia; order Candidatus Anstonellales; species Candidatus Anstonellales archaeon. The sequence continues at coordinate 8,393 of JAWCQO010000006.1, forward strand.
GGGAAGCTCGCAGAGTTGATGCCCAACTGAAAATCCAAATGATCGAGCAGACAACTGATAAAATCTTAACACAAATCGAAGAGGCTCTTGCAATAGAGACTTCACTCTCATCAGTTAAGACGGTGGAAGTGCCTGGCGATGCAGTTGAAGGGAAGTATATACTCCGTGCAATTGCAACTTACCCTGTGTCTTCAGGACTTTCACGAGAAGCCGTATCAGTTTCTACAGTACAAGTTCGCCGCTCCCTCACACCTCTACTCCTCTTTTTTGTTGTGCTTGTGCTTGTTGGTGGCGGGTATGTCTTGTGGAAGCGGAGGGAGAGAGAAAAGAAGAGATTTATGGTAAAAATAGACTTCTCAAAGCTACCTCAGTTTGATGAGCGGACAGCTTTCATAGGAAAAATAGCAGAGACAAATGTGCGTGCCGGATTCCCCATAGACAAACTAGTTATGCATACCCTTATTGCAGGCGCGTCTGGTTCAGGAAAGACCGTTGCAGCTCAGGTTATAGTTGAAGAAGTGCTAAAGAAAAAAGTTGCGGTAATCGTTTTTGACCCAACTGCTCAATGGACAGGATTCTTAAGAAAGAACACTACAAAGGAGATGTTGGATCTCTACCCCCAGTTTGGAATGAGCAAATCAGAAGCCACGGCGTTCTCTGGTAATATATACCTCCTAAAAAACCCAAGCCAAAAGATAAACATTAGAGAGTTCATGAAGCAAGGTGAAATATCTGTCTTTACCCTTGCAGGCTTCAAATCCACAGACATAGAAACATTGGTCTCAAATGTAATAGACCAAGTATTTGAGCTTAAGCTTGACGAATCAAAACAGCTTAGGCTCCTTATAGTGTTTGACGAAGTTCACAGACTACTTCCAAAATTTGGTGGCACAGGAAAGGGCTTTACCAATATCGAACGCGCTGTGCGAGAATTTAGAAAATGGGGAGTAGGAATGCTTCTATCCTCACAGGTTCTATCTGACTTTGTAGGCGAGATAAAAACAAACATATCAACAGAAATCCAGCTTAGAACAAAATACGAAGAAGACCTCAACCGCATAAAGATGAAATACGGGGAAGAAATATTGCGATACATAGTCAAATCCCCAGTTGGAACCGCCATGATACAAAATGCAGAATTTAACCGAGGCAACCCATACTTTGTTTCATTCAGGCCGTTGCTTCATTCAATAGTCCGCCTCTCAGACAAGGCTCTAGAAACTTATCAGAAATACAATGAACGAATTTCCAAGATAGTCGAAACGATGGAATATCTCAAATCAAAAGAAGTTGATGTGTTTGATGCCGAACTTGAACTTAAGCTTGCAAAGGATAAGCTAAATAAGGGTTCATTTGAAGTGGTGGAGATATACCTCGACTCTCTTGAGAAGAAACTTGAACAGATAAAAAGAAAAATAGGCTAGCTAACTGTTGCCATGCCCCTACAAGCCCCATGCCTACACTGGCTTAAACTTTAAGATTTTTGCCAACAGCTACAAGTAGGTCAATTGTCCTATCCACATCCTTCAAAGAACAGACTTGAACATTTGAATGTATGTACCTAGTTGGGACGCAGATTGCTATTGAAGGAATGCCGCCTCTTACATTATAAACGCTTGCAGCATCCGTTGCTCCCCCCTCAATGACCTCAAGTTGTACTGGAACCTTTGCTTTTTTTGCAATAGTTATAACATCTTGGAGAAGTTTTCTGTCAGCAACGTTGCCTCTTCCACCAGCTTCAACGAATGTGATGGCAGGCCCACCATCTAACTTTAAGGGAGCTTCATCCTCGCCGACTTCGGGATGGTCTCCAGCAATGGAAGTATCAACAGCAACGAATGCAGATGGTTCTTCATTGTATGCTGAAATCTTTGCTCCCTTTCCAAAGGTAGATACTTCTTCTTGCGCTGTCCCAACAAACAATATGTTACTACCCTTCAGTCTTTTTGCAAGTTCAAGCAATATGTAGCATCCTATCCTATCATCCAACGCTTTCCCAGTTATCCGTGAGTTTGCAAGCTTCTGGAGCTTCATATCAAAGCATATGGGGTCTCCAATACAAATTCCTATGCTTTCGGCGTCTTTCTTACTCTTAGCTCCAACATCAATAAAGAGGTTTTTTTTGTCAATTGCTGATTTCATCTCCTCCTCCTTCATAAGATGTGGCGGCTTTGAGCCTATTACCCCATAAACATTCCCGTTCTTCGTCTGGATTATTATTCTTTGATTTACAAGGGTTCTGTTATCTATCCCTCCTACTTTGATGAATTTTATAAATCCCTTGTCAGTGATATGTTTTACCATCATGCCAATCTCATCCATATGTGCTCCGAACATAAGAGGCCTTTTTCCAGCTTCCTTCCCTCGAGCAATAACATTCCCAAACCTATCTATCTCAACCTCTAATCCGGCTTTTTCAAACTCTTCACGCATAACTTTCACTATCCCTTCCTCTCTTCCAGGTATCCCAAATGCCTCTGAAAGTTTAGCTATAAGTCCAACATCAGCCATTCATATCACCTTCCTATTCTTCTTTTGGGCTTCTTTTTAAAAGTCTTTTGAATACTAACTCACATATGATTCGCCTGGTCTTTTTAGGCACCTCAGCAGCAATACCCTCTCCCGACCGTAATCTTTCTTCCATCGCAATCCAAAAAGACGGTTCAGTCTATCTTTTTGATTGTGGAGAAGGCACTCAGAGACAGATGATGCGATACGGCGTCAGCTATGAAAAAGTCGTAGCTATATTCATAACACATCTGCACTTAGACCATTTCCTTGGAATATTTGGCTTGCTTGAAACAAGGAAGTTAAAGGGAAGGACTGAAAAAATAAAGATTTTTGGGCCGCCTGGAACCAAAAATCTCTTTGAAAAGGAAGAGTATGTGGAGGTTTTTGATATTCTAAGGGGAGGAAAAGTATATTCTGATAAAGGCTTTTGTGTTTTTGCATTTCGTTCAAATCATGGCCTTAAGTATTCATTTGGATACATCTTCCAAGAAAGCGAAAAGATAAGATTTATCGCAGAGAAAGCTCATGCCATGGGCTTAAAAGGACCGATGTTTTCACAAATACTTCAAAAAGGAAAACTAAAAGTAGGAAACAGAACAATACTCCTTTCAGAAATATCATACAAGGCAAAGGGAAAATGCATTGTGTATACTGGAGATACTAAGCCTCTCCACAGAGTGCCTCAACTAGCAAAGAATGCAGATATCATAATTCACGATGCTACTTATTCTGTTGAGCGCTCAAGAGAGGCTAGAGAAAGAAACCATTCAACCAGCGCTGATGCAGCAAGATTTGCCAAAAAGGCAAAGTCAAAACTCCTTATCCTCACCCATATAAGCGGAAGATATCCCAACCCAACCATTCTTGAAGATGAAGCAAAAAGAATATTCAAAAACAGTCGGGCAGCCTATGATGGGATGGAAATACTCCTCTAATTCTCTTATAATCTGCTTGTAGCGCAGGGTTCTACTTCATATAATCATGAAGCCGGATTCTCGTGGCCTTCGGTTTGTGTCTCTTGCTTTTGTATAGATATCTTTGGAGGCATCATCGGAGGTGATAGATTCACGATGCGGACTGCTAAAATGCCATTAGTTGAGCAAGTGAAATTAACAGTATTTAACACAGCTTCTGCAAAATCATCTGGAAGCTTTCTTTCCTTTTCCCACTTTTCCTTTATCTTTTTGGCAGTTTTTTCCTCTTCATTTGCATAGAGTACTCCGGACATTTTGAGGCTTCCTACGTCTTTGTCATATTTGGCGTGATATGTGTAATAGACTTCAACCCTCCTTCCATTTATCTTTACATCGTCCATAGAAATATTTATTGAAATTCCAACCATAGGCTCGTCGCTGTCTTTTCTTACTTCAACAGAATTAATTCTCCCGCTTACTATCATACAACCACCTCAGCATTCATATTTTCCCTTCAAAACTATTAAATAACTGCTTTTCATTAGTAAGTACGATGGTAAGTACTATGAAAAGTTGTTCTTTGCTCTTTACCTTAATCGCCATTTCGAGCCTCTTATTCTCAGGCTTCTCCACAGACCGTTTTGCACTTTTAATCTCAATAGATGAAAAGGGAAATACATACGTAGAGGAGAGACTTGACATCACTATAACCTCACAACAATCAATAGCACTTTATAGAAGCGCCATCAAGAGCACTGAACTTGCTAAACTCAGAGACATACTGAATCTTTCAGATGTCAGATATCATATATCCGGTGCCTACACCAACATACAAAATGTTCGACTACGCTTAACTCCCCCGTATTGGTGCAATGAATTTAAGGCAACCTGTCAGGCCACAGTCTTTCTAACTTATGATGTAGCACCTATTTTTCTGAACAATACAAAACAAAAATCTTCAGTTTTCTTTGCAGATGCATTTAAGCCACGCACCACCCGATATACCTTGAATACCAACTCCATCACCATCGGATCAAGCGAAGCAGGGATAATAAGAGTTGGAAGACAGGAAAACCTCACACTGCTGATTCCACAAAATGCAAAAGCATTCATGCAACCACCACCGTTGGAAGTTGAGGAACGAGTTGGACCGGGAGGAAAATTCAAAAAATACACATGGAGCGGCTCAGAGATTTTTGAGTTTTCATTTGAATACGAAGAAAGCCTGGAATCAGAAGTTCTTGGCTTCTTTGGTTCATTCCAGAGATCAATCCAAAATCTCATTTTTGGGCCAGAAGGAGCAGCCGTGATCGTGATAATTGTAGTTGTAGTTGGTTCTTATCTTTATCTAAACTTCATAATAAAGAAAAATAGGCAAAAATAATCCAATAAATCAAATAGATTATACCCAATAATAATCAATAATCTCCTGTAGGAGGGAAGGGGTTAGGAGGCAGCAGAAATAAAATCAGAAAAAACACAAAAATCGGAGGGTAGTGTGTTATGATTCTTCACCAATACGAAAAGCGCATTCTCTTGGCGCTCAGGCCCCTAAATCATTCACTATCGCTATCAGAAACCGCTAAGAAAGCATCCCTTTCAGAGGACGCCGCAATAAAAGCTGCAATGTGGCTTGCTGAGAAGGGACTTGCAAAGATAAATTCTCAATCATCAAAAATTCTTTCATACACCAATGAAGGTGAAAGCTACCTCAAAAACGGCTTTCCGGAGGTGTCAGTTACCAAGAAAGCAAGAGCAGGACTTTCAGTAGAAAATCTAGACCCACTTGAGCTAAAGATTGGATTGCCTTGGGCAAAGAAAAAAGGCTGGATAGAGATTTTGAGTGGTAAACTAGTACTCACTGAGAAAGGTGCGGAGGTCTTGACACGCGAAGTGACCAACCCATACATTCCAAGTGAACAAGAACTTATTTTGCGAGGTCTCGCACAAGCATCGGAAAAGAAAACATACACGATAGAGCTTACATCTGATGGCAAGAATGAAGCTGAGCGAACGGATTTATCAGAAGAAGAAATAAATCAAATTACCCGTCAAATGCTTATTTCAGGTGAATGGAGAGGAAAGAAGCTTCGAGAATACGATATAAGTTCACCGGTTGAGGAAACACTATGCGGAAAAAGGCACATCATCTCTCTACTCCAAAACAAAATCTCTAAAATATTTCAAGAGATGGGTTTTGAGGAAATGGAGGGAAAAATGATAGAATCCTCCTTTTGGAATTTTGATGCTCTCTTTCAGCCTCAGGATCACCCAGCAAGAGACCTTGCAGATACTTTTTACTTAGAAGGAGAACATCCATTGCCCGACAACGACTTAGTTCAGAGAATTAAAAAGGTTCATATGCGTGGATGGAAATACAAATGGAAAGAAAGCGAAGCAAAAAAAACCATCCTCCGCACTCACACAACTTCAGTTTCAGCAAGGACTCTTTACTCCAATTTCAAAGCAGGCATACGAGAAGGAAAAAAGTACTTTTGCATAGGAAAAGTGTTCAGAAATGAGGCAACCGATTACAAGCATCTTGCAGAATTCTTTCAGGTTGAAGGAATCGTTGTTTGGGAAGGGGCAACATTTTGCCATCTACTTGGCTTTTTGTCAGAATTTTACAAAAAGCTTGGATTTGAAAAGATACGCTTCCGACCATCATACTTTCCATATACAGAGCCATCTCTTGAGGTTCACGTGTGGTATGAACCAAAAAAAAGCTGGATGGAGCTTGGAGGAGCAGGAATATTCAGACCAGAAGTGTCACTCCCACTCTCTGAGCGCTATCCGGTGCTTGCGTGGGGTCTATCACTAGAGCGCCCACTCATGCTGCTTCTTGGAATAGAAGACATACGTTCTTTTTACAAAAATAATATAGGTTTTCTTAGAGCTTCGAGATTTCCAGAACTCCTAAATAAGAGGTAATGAATGCTAAAGAAAGCTTTAATTTTACTATTAATTATCGTTCTTTTCGCCATTACTTCTATTTTTTTCTTTCAAGACAACGAAAAGGAACCAGCATTAAACAGAGAGGCTGAAGCTCTAATCCAACCTGCAGGATGCGGAATCGCAAATGCAGAAGGCTCTTATGCAGCATACTGCAATCTGCTGCTGGATTCACCCATCAACACGTCGATAACCGCAGGGGTGTTTCCAAAAGCCCCATCACGCGAAGTATACTTTTTTGAATATCCTCATATAGAATCAAAAGATTACGAGGCTTTAAACGATTACCTTAAAAAAAAGCTTTTTGGAACCGGGATATTCTTCTCATCTATTTCAGCCAACCGCCTCAACTCAGTTTCGGATTCAATACTCATAGTGCCTACCGGCGTATTTCCAAAACCCATCTATGAAAATATTCTGAATATCACAAGCAAGAGAAATGTTATCGTCTATTTAGGACTACCTCCTATCTATTTGCTAGAACAAGACGGCTCCATAGTCTCAAATCCAGAAAATGCCCTCTTGTTTAGTGGGAAAGAAAAATGGAACACTATACCATTGGGGGATTCATATATTTATTACTCTCCTCTTTCTCTTGACAAGTTCAACAGGGCCAAGGAAGCCGGCGAAGAGATTCTAAATGTCGTTTTGCGTCAGCCTTGGCTTGGAGGTACGTTTTATTCAATTACACTTCCCCCTACTCATAGCAAAAAGACAATATTTTTTCCATCCCAGTTTTCAGAAGGATACTTGCGGCTCTTCTCTTTCACTCCCTCCAACACCTTTCTTTTGGACGAAAAAGCAAAAAAGCCACCAGGCAATCTTCTCCATTCAAAAGTTTCAGCTGCTTCAAAAGAACTTGAACTTCAAGCAGCAATAAATAGAACCTTCTCGTCTTCAGTTTTTCTGTCTTTTTCACTTTCTATTATAAAAGATGGCGTTGAAGTATTTCGCACAAATATCGGAAATGCGAGCATGAGGGAGATATGGTTCAGGACATTTCCACTTCAAGTAGACCTTCAACCAGGAGACTATCTTCTTATAATTCATGACCAATACATGCAAACGCACACCAAGTCCTATCTTCACGTAAAAAATATAACCGTAAGCTACTTTCCCTATCAAGAAGGCTTATACTCTTTCCTCGTTTCTGAGGACGGAAAACCAATGAGCGATACCTATGCAGAAGTCTACGTTGATAATGCAACATATCTTGGAAGGCATCCTATCGTTGGGGGGACAATACGCCTTTCTCCAACCAGCATGGATAAGACTAGAGAACACAACTTTAGATTTAAGATAGAAGGAAAGGAGATACTAACCAAAGCAGAACCGCCCCACAGTGTCTTTTCATTTTATTCAACTTACGGCTTACCAGCCCTTCTCTTAATTATTGGAATTTACCTTTTTTTTAAGAGAAGGGGAGAGAGACTTGTAGTTGTTTTCCCAGATGTCAAACACTCACTTCAACAAACCGTGCGAATCACAAAAGGAGAAGCATTGGAAGCCATAAACTCAGCCCATAGTAACTTTCCATCTCCATTCCTCGGGCTGACACTACAGGATATCCGAAGGGCCCTCCAAGAAAGGATGCGTCTAAAAGGTAAAGATGTTATCTTCTCTGATGAAAACGTACTTGAAATCCTAAATTCCCTTGCTTCTGAAGGTAAAGTAAGAAACTATCTGGACCATTATGTTATGCACCAAGCAGACCCAAAACGCTCCTCCATGCTTCGCACTGCCTACGACTTCCTCCTCTCATCAGGTAAGAAATTCAAAATAAAAAAAGATGGGTCTATAGTTTGTGGTGAAGATACAATTGAAATTCACACAAACACATGCATACCAAAACTTCCACAACGAGGGAGGCTCATACTCCTTTTTGAAAGTGAACAAGAAATGGAAGAGTTTAAAGGTCAACTCCGTGGAGGAGAAAAAGAGCTGTTAGCGCTATCGTTAGCCCTAAGGTCAGGCAAGCTACTACTCTCTACCATCTTAAACGTAACTGAAATATTATGATTTCGAAATATTACTGCTCCTCAACCCTTGCCAATTTTCATTATGTAATTTACATAGGTCACGTAGGAGTAGGGTTACAAAACTACACGCCCCCCCAAAAAAAACAACATTTGATTATGGGGAATCTATCCTCCAATTCTGCCGTGGGATACACTCGCTAAACTCCATCCTTTTACCGCTTAAAAAGTCAAGCATCCCGACATACGCAATCATCGCCCCATTGTCTGCATTATACTCGTTCCTCGCAACACCAAATCTAACTTGCTGGCCTCTGCACATGGCATATAGCATACTCTGTAATTTCTTATTTTGAGCAACTCCACCACAAACTATAAACTCCTTCTTTCCTGTAAGGCACAACGCTCTCTCGCATGCCTCGCACAACACTGCAAATGAGGTCTCCATAAGAGATTTGCATATGTCCTCTTTTTTTGCCTTACCAATCAACCTTTTTGCGTGGGTTAGAAGACCGGAAAAAGAAAAATTCATACCCTTAATTACATATGGCATGGAAATGAACTCCCCTCCTTCTCCAAGTTTCTCTATAACCGAGCCATGAGCTTTTTCTCCAAGTTCGCGTGCAAAAACATCAAACAGATTCCCAATCCCAATATCAAGCGTCTCTCCCAATATTCGATATCTTTGCCCTTGACGGATAATAATCTGTGTGTTGCCGCCACTCACATAAAGAACCAGTGGATCAGAAAATCCAGTTTCAAATTTACTTATCTCCACGTGTCCTCTACAATGATTTACTCCTAACAGCGGTTTTTCATACTTCCTTGCCAGGTATCTTGCAGCAATACATGAAATCCTAAGCGTCTGCCCAATTCCTGGACCTTGCGAAAATGAAAATACGTCTATATCCTCAAGTCCCACCCCTGCCTTCTTCAATCCCTCCGCAATCACCATCTTTATATTCTGCTGGTGAAAGTCAGCAGCCTCTCGTGGCATTATTCCCTCACCAGCCGGTGGTCTGTAGACCGAAAGAGAGTTTGCAAGGATCTCCTTCTCACTAACTACGCCTACGCCAATGGTATGAGCCGTGCTTTCGATGCCTAGGCAAAACATAGATTCAAAGGCTCCCTCCTGCTAACACACGTATATATATTATTGCAGTCAGGTTAAAAATTCCATGCGCTATAACCGCAGGATAAAGGCTATTTGTTTTTTCAACCATTCTGCACAAGAAGGCACCCAAAAAGAACGTAACAACCAATTCAGCAGCAGAACCATATATTAAATGTGAAATTGAAAAAACTGCGCTTGAAACCACCAGCCCAAAATGTCTATATAAGAAGCCTCTAAACAAAATTTCCTCAGACAGAGGAGACAGGACGATCGCCGCCAAAATAATATGGACTGGAAACTGTGAGACTTTTTCCTGTATTTTGTTCTGATCGTTTATTCCAATAACACTCAAAAGAAGCGATATAAAAAACGAAATTATAAACATCTGTATGGCTCCACTGATACCATTTAAAATTACACCGGTCCACTTTACTCTTAATTCAAGACCAAGCAAAGCGATAGATTCTGCAATGCTCCTGCCTTCAGACAAGTAGTAGTAAAGCGGAATAGCCATAAAAACAACCATAATCAAAAGGTCAGTGAAAAATAACCCAACCTTATGGATTCCGCTCATAGCAACAAAGAATATAATTGAAAGAATAACAGACCTCCATCCATGTCTTTTCGACAGCCACAATATAAGAAGAAAAGCAACAGAAAAAAATAAAATGACAAAAAAAAGATTCTCGTTACTTACTTCTTCTGCATCCAAAACTCCTAAAATAACTCCAGAACTAAAGGCAATGTATGAAATTATAAACGCTGCCAAGAATTTAACAAGCAAGATATGGTCTTTTTTCTTTGCATAAATCTCAATTTTCACTTAATTCACTTAATTTGCTATTTTTGTAATCAAATTCAGAAATCAAACACGCTCAAAATAGCCGCAGTTGCCACAGGAGCGCCTATCCTTGTGCTGAGCAAGTCTCTTTTTAGGCCCGCATTTTGGACAAGTCTTATCAGGATGAGAATACTGCTTAAAAGCTTTCTTTGCCGACCCTTTTTCATTGCCTTTAGCCACAGCCATCAACTTTTTTTATTATTTCTTTATTCTTTCGCCTCTCATTTTTCCTTAACTTCTTTTTCCTTGACAGTTCCCCTCTTTATGAGATATGCAGGCTCCACAACCTTTAACACTTCTCTATCAGAATAAATGTTTGCGGTTCCCTGAAATTTGTGGCTTCCATAAACATTTACTATCCTTTTTATTACTATATTCTCAACATCAACCGCAAATTTCCTTGCAAGAGCTTCCAACACTTCCTTTCTACTGGCCGTTTTTCCTTCTGTTGCACCTTCAAATTCTATTTCCCTTCTTCCAATGCTTTTATTTTCCCGTTCATTTTTCACTAAAATGTCCATCTGGACACCTCAAAACCAAAAACTATTCTCCCTTCACCCTTATGATGGCTCTCTTTCCAAGGGCTTCCATTATCTCGCATTCGCGCCCAGCTTCAACCTTTCCTGCAAGTTCCTGCGGAATCGGCAATTCATAAGTTTCAAATGTCTCAATATCCATAAGCTGTGCAATATTACCGCTCACCGCTATAATCTGAGCGCTCCTTCTCTCGATTATAGGAACCTCAACGTCTGCATCTGAAGGTGTAAGAAGGGTCTTTTTCTGCCCATCAAATATGCCAATCCCAACTACCCTCATCTTTGCTGCGCCATGCTTTCCCGGTTTTGATGAATCTATACTAACAACTCTACACGGCACTCCGTCTATAATTACGTATTTTCCTTCCTTTAATTCCTTTGCGCTTGAAAAAACCTTACTCATAACAGTTCCCTTCATAGCCGAAAAAGACAGGAAAGTTTATATGAGATAGAGTTTTTAAATCAGCCTGTATGCTAGTAGACGCTCACTGTCATCTTGACTCATTTGACAAGATAGATGTTCCACAAGAGATTATTGCAATCACTTCCGGCTATTCTCATGAAGCCAACCAAAAATCTGTCGAAATAGCAAAGAAGCATAAAAACATTTTCTATTCATTGGGAATAAGCCCTCAAATTGCGCAAAGAACAGAGGACCTTGAAGGAATGCTCCCGCAATGGCAGAACTTTATAAAAATCTCCAATCCAATTGCGGTTGGTGAGATAGGTCTTGACTTCCATTGGGCAAAAAGAGATGAAGAAAAACAAAAGCAGCGAAAATGTTTTCATTCGATGCTTGAGCTTGCAGAAAATTTATCCGTGCCAGTTGTATTTCATTGCAGGGAAGCATTCGATGAGCTGCTTTCAACTATTCGTTCTTATAACATAACCTCCTTTATGTTACACTGCTTCTCCGGCTCAGAAAAAGATGCGATGGAAGCAATTGAGCTTGGTGGATTAATTTCAATTCCTCCTATCCCTTCAACCGGAAGGAAAAAAGCAATAAAGCGAGCTGGCGAGGGTCACGTTCTTGCAGAAACTGACGCTCCCTATCTCGGCAGGACACTTAATGATATTAAAGTATCGCTTAGAATAATAAGCAACTCACTTAACATAAGCGAGGAGGAAGCAGGTAAAAAAACTGCTCAGAATGCAATTTCATTTTTTGGAATTGATGAACATGTCCAACGTCATTAAAACCCTTTCACAGCTTCTTTCTCAAAAGAAAAAGGAAAAAAGCATAGCATTGTTTGTAGATGGGCCAAACGTAATACGGCGAGATGTGAAGCTCGACTTAGTCAGCATAAGAAAGCAGTTAGAACGGTATGGGCAGATAAAAATCGCAAAAGTCTTCCTTGACCAGTATGCCTCCGACAAGCTAATCGAAGCGATGACAAATCAAGGATTCGAACCAATAATAACAACTGGGGACGTGGACGTTACGATGGCCGTAGAAGCCGTACAGCAGATTTTCAACCCTAAAATACATATAATAGCTCTTATGACTCGTGACATAGACTTTAGGCCAGTTCTTGTAAAGGCAAAAGAGCTAGGCAAAGAAACTATAATAATAGGAGCAGACCCCGGGTTTTCTGTTGCTCTCAAAAACACAGCAGATATTGTTATAACCACGCAGCTTCCTTAAATTCAAAAAAATGGACTCGGGGGGATTTACGAGAGGCCCAATACAAAGTAAGGCCTGTATTCGAACCCCCAGCCTCCTGCATTATGGGGTAGCGTTTTTCCCTGCCATGCAGGCGCGCTACCATTGCGCCACAAGCCCATCTACGTGTTATTTTGAAGGCATTATATAAACAACCGTATCTCCACGGAGAAGAATTGTTCCAACACCCCTCTTTACATTGCCGTTTTCAAGTTCTTCTCCCTTCTCAAGTACAATGTTCATATGGACGTCATATGCTACCATAATACCTCGAAATTCTTTTCCTCCTTTGAGCCCAACAACAACTGTGTTTTGAAGAGCACTATTAAGCACATCAAATGGCCTTTTTTCAGTCATTGCTTTCTACCTCCTCCCTCCGCCGCTTCTTTTCTTTCTTTTCAGATTTTAGAAATAGGATATATGCTTTATAGTATTTAAAAAATGAATTGAGGGAAAAGGACGGTTACCTCCCATTCCCTTTCCTCTAACCCTTTTCTCTATTTAGTTATATAGACACTTATTAAAGCCAGTGTTCAAACTTTGACTTTTTCTTTTTTGCAATCTCTGCCACTGCATCCTTAAAGCCAAGTCCTATTGCGATTGCTCCCCCAAGACCAACTGCAAGGGCAATTGCACCTATCGCAAGCTGGAAAGAAGTTGTAAGAAGCTCAACTGAAACATCCGGTATCAGAAGTGGCAACGCCATCACCAAAGCATTGTAAGCTATAAACACTTTAATGCCTACACCAAGAAGGTTCAAAAAAGGGACATGCTTTGCTCTGGTCAGGTTGTCCGTAACATAATCAGCTGCAATAAGCGCAACTGCAAGCACAACTACTCCTTGCGTAAAGGAGTAAATATATCCTCCAGCCCAATCAGCAATGGCCACGAGTGTTGGAACACCAGCGACGTCAGCTGCAATTCCAAGAAATGCAACCATAACCGCAAGTCCAAGCAGGAGAGATAACAAGGATGTTGCTGTAAAGCCAAACAAGGCATCATGAATCCCATGCATTGCAAGAAACTTCTCAAACTTAATCTGCAAAAGAGCTTTTTTAAGTACAAAGACAAGTGCGCGCGCAACTATATATCCGATTGAGAGTATAATGAGGACGAGAAGCGCTGCAACTACCCCCTCAACAATATTTGTTACAAAATCTACTCCTGAATTCGCAAGCCTCAAATAAAGCTCGCCATATTCAACAGCCATTATCATCACCAAGGATAATTTTATTATATATTTTATAAATTTTTCTCTTTATCTATCCCTATCCATCCTACTAAAGTTTAACTCATAAACCCATCTTGTACCTCTCCACACCAGTTCCATATTTAAAGCTCTCCAAGAATATTATCTTCAAATAGCCCCATCGTATAGTGGTCAAATCCTACTACTTCGGAGACCAAGTACGTCGGGCTCTGGAATAAAGCCTGTGGAGAAACCCGAAAACATCGGTTCGAATCCGATTGGGGCTATTTTATTCTTACTTCTTTTCTTCAACTACAAGTGCGCTCCACCAAGGTTTCTCTTCCTTTAAGATATCGCTGGTGTTTGCATCAACCACAAATGTGCGACTAACTTTTATCGGAATCAATCCCAAAAGCTTTCCGTCTTTCTCTGCATCAACGACATAGGCTGCTTTCTTCTCATCCTCAACTATTCTTATTTTCTTTGGACTAATTCCAAGTTTGTTTGCTACTTCAAAGGGCGAAACCTTTACTTCTCCCTCCCCAACCTTTATGGCATTCTGGGAAAGAACTATTTTTTGAACTTCAGCCTCCACTCCTCTATCGCTGACTAAAACTTTATCAGATACAGGTTTTATCTCAACTTTGCTCTTTTTGCTGACATTTGCTTCAACCACCTTTCCCTCTGCCTTAACTTCAACTTTTCCTGCCTTTAGTACCTTTGGTGAGATTTCAATTTCCTCAACTATTTCTCCAACTTCAGAGGCTTCTATTTTCTTTTTTCTTTCAAGAAGCTCTTCAATAAGTTTGTCTATCTCACTTCTAAGGCTGCGGAGAGACTTTATCTGCTCATCCAAATTGCTATTCTCCTTAGTAATTACAGACGCAATTTTATTTTTGTAATAGCTCACTATCTCTTTACCGCTATCTGGAGCTACTGGCTTTATTGGTTCATATTCCTCGCTACCGCCAATCTCAGCAACTTTCTCCTTTTGAAGCTCACATTTCTCTTTAAGCTTATCCATTCCCTCATCCAATTTCTCTAGTATTTCTATAACTTTTTCCTTGTTAAGATCCGCCTCCCGCATTTTGTCTTCACTTGCAAGCATATCTTCATAAACCATTCTCTTTTTCTGCCACGCCTCAAGTTCTGCGCAGTACCCAACTCCAATTCTTCTGGCTACATCAGAAACCTTCTCTCCGCTTCCACTTTCCCTTGCCACCTCAGATACTATACTACCGGGTCTACCGGGTTCCTCCCCCCTTTCATTTTCCTTAATTTTCGCTGCAAGGCACATCTCCTTTCTTTTTACTATCTCCTTTTTGAGTTCAACTACTTTTTGATTAATCTCTCTCGCTGTCTTCTCATCATTTTTGCCTATAGCTTCTAAGTACTCCTTTTCATACATCATTATCTTTTTCACCATCTCCTCATTAACCACACCATCTTCGCACCTTTTTATCAGCGCTCCAATATTGGAGACACTTCTGCTTGTCCCATCCATTCTGTTTATTGTAGCATTCACAGATGGAAGGGGTTTTGGAAAAACAGGCGCATCTCTAATGGTTTTGTTTGTTCTGTCTGTCGCTACGTCCGATTCATTAAGTATAATCAGCTTAACTGCATAATCGCCCCTCTCTATTCTATAAGGGGCGGCTGCCGGCTGCACATTCCCCCCTCCATAATACTGGGCAAAAATTGAGAAAGAAAATAAAAAAGCAAGGAACACAAAAACAACCATCCTCAGTTTCATAGTCGAATCACCCCAATTCTTCCAAACATCAATCTCTGCCTTGCAAAAACTCAGTCCTTGTCGTTTTAGATGTTTTTAATTCTTCCTCCCTCATCCAAACTTTTAAAAAACTTATTTTCAGCAATGTGGGCCCACCCAGATTTTCGTCAAAACTCCGCAAGGAGATTTTGCTTCGAACTGGGGATATTCACCGTGTAAGGGTGACGTCTTAACCACTAGACCATGGGCCCTACCTCAACCTTTACTTTTCCTATTTCCACCACTTCCTTCCGTATCATTTCTTCTTACTCTAAAATATAAATAAATCAATTATAAATAAAAAAATAAATATAAATAAATCTAAATAAAATCACGTTAAGAAAACAAAATAAACAAACAAAAAACATCAACCCTTATTAGATAGAATGAAGTAAATAAAGGGCAAAGTATTTAATCTTCCTTATCATTCACTCCTTTCTATGCTTCTGGTTTTCTCTACGTACCCCTCAAAAACACATGCAAAAAAAGCCGCGTTGAGCCTTATCCGCAAAAGACTTGTTGCATGCGCAAACATATATGCAATCGAATCGCTTTATATGTGGAAAGGAAAAATGCACAATGAAAAAGAATGGGTGCTGGAACTAAAAACTGCTAAGAAAAATTACTCTCTTGTCAAGAAAGAGTTAATTAGTAATCATCCATACGAGCTACCGGCTTTCTATGCGTCCGAGGTACTGTCAGACAAAAAATTTGAAAAGTGGGTCAGCAAGCCCCGCTAACTTTTTATTAACCTAAACTTAAATCCGTAATGTATTATGCCCTCCTCTCCTTCCTCATAAATTTTTCTAAATACCATCTCTACGGGTAAGCCAATCTTTACTTCTTCTTCGTTACAGTCTACTATCTGTGCAGTCAGTTTTGGTCCTTCATCAAGTTCCACTATGGCTAGAATATAGGGTGCGTCCAACTCGAAACCTTCAGGAGCGATGCACACTTTAGTGTAGGTATAAATTCTGCCTTTGCCGGAATATCTCTTTTCTTTTAGCTTACCTCTCCTTCTGCAGTTAGGGCAAATCTTCCGTGGTGGAAAAAAATTTTCAGAGCAATTTTCGCAAAAATTCCCAATTAGGCAATATCTTTCGGGAATCCTCCTCCATCCAAGGGCAATCGCTTCCTCCATCTTATACCTCCTTTCCAAATATGTGTACAACAGCAGTAGCCCCACTTCCGCCTACATTGTGTGTCATTCCTATTTTTGCATCTTTTACCTGCCTTCCTCCAGCCTGACCTCTCAACTGCCACACAACCTCAACAACCTGCTTTACTCCAGTGGCCCCAACAGGGTGTCCACATCCTTTCAAACCCCCAGAAGTATTTACAGGAATCTCTCCATTTAGCGCAGTTTTACCTTCAGCACTTGCCTTTCCTCCCTCACCTTTTTTGAAGAATCCAATATCCTCTATTGCCGCTATTTCAGCGATTGTAAAGCAATCATGTACCTCAGCCACATCTATATCTTTTGGAGACAGCTTTGCCTGTTCAAAGGCTTTCTTGGCCGCTATTTTAGTTGCTCTTATTTCTGTCAGGCTTTTTCTTGAATGGAGGGCAATCGTGTCGGAAGCTTGCGCAGAAGCAAGCACACGTATCGGCGTTTCGGCGTACCTTCGTGCTTTTTCAAGAGGCATTAGCACAACTGCCGCTGCTCCATCCGTAATTGGGGAACAATCAAAAACCTTTAGCGGCGAAGCAACAACTTTTGATGATAAAACCGTCTGGATATCTATCTCCTTTTGGAATTGCGCATAGGGGTTCCTTGCTGCATTGTAGTGGTTTTTTACTGCTACTGAAGCCATTTCCTCCTCAGTTGTCCCGTACTCATGCATATGCCTTCTTGCCATAAGGGCATAAAGACTTGGAAAAGTGGCTCCCATGAACAGCTCCCATTCCTGATCACCTGCCCCACCCAAAATATTTGATACTGCCTCTTGTGGCACGTCCGTCATTTTTTCTGCCCCTCCAACCACCACACAATCATGCATACCGGATGCTACTGCCATATATCCTTGTCTAAACGCAACGCCACCTGAAGCGCAAGCTGCCTCAACCCGAGTCGAGGAAATAGGCGTTAATCCCATAAAATCAGCAATAAGAGCTCCAACATGTTCCTGTCCAACAAGAGTGCCAGCTGCCATTGTCCCTACATAAATCCCGTCTATCTCCTCTCCTCTTACGTTTGCATCTTCAAGTGCTCTTCTTCCTGCTTCTATTATAAGTTCCCTAAAACTCCGTCCCCATTCCTCTCCAAATTTGCTCATTCCAACTCCGACTACAGCAACTTCTCTCATAATTATTCCTCTTTTTTTATCTTCCCTTTGCTCTCAGTCTCCTATGCTTCTAGCAAGTTTTTATATCCCCTTAAGCTTCCTTCTATGCTTCACGTATTTCCCGTAGCTTATGTATTCTACGCTTTCTAAAAATTTTGAAAGCGGGCAACCTCTTTTCCTTGCTTCTTCTATCCTCTCTGTAACTCTAATTGAAAACGCGTCGCTTCCAGCTCCAGAACCAAATGAAGTAAGAAGAATAGTTTCGCTTGGCTTTGCCCGGTCCAGTACATTTGCAAGTCCCATAAGTGACGCTGCCGAATAAGTGTTTCCGATTTTTGGAGAAAGGAGCCCTACTTCTAATTTCTTTTCCTCAATCCCAAGCTTTCGCGCAGCTTCTCGCGGAAATTTTCCATTTGGTTGATGGAAGATAACATAATCATAATCCTTCGCAAGCGTACCGGTTTTTTCAAAAAGCATCTGCGTAGCACTTATGACATGTCTAAAATATGCAGGTGTACCTGTAAATCTTCCCCCATGTTGTGGAAATTCAGCATGTTGTCGCCTCCAAAAGTCAGGCGTATCGGTTGTAAATGATACCGTTTCCTCTATCTCCGCAACAACCTCTTCCTTCTTATCCCCAATAATATATGCAGCTGCGCCAGAAGCAGCAGTATACTCAAGTGCATCTCCGGGCCTTCCCTGTGCAGTATCAGTTCCAATAGCAAGACCATATCTAATCATTCTTGATTTCACAAGTCCCATACAGCACTGTATTCCTGCAGTACCAGCCTTGCAAGCAAATTCCAAATCTGCACACATAACTGCATTTGGCGCTCCAATAGCCTGAGCAACTACTGTTGCTGTTGGTTTGACAGCATAAGGGTGCGATTCGCTTCCAACATAAACTGACCCGATCTCGGTTGCAGAAATTCCTGCGCGGGATAGGGCAATTCTGCTAGCTTCTACAGCCATTGTTGCTGCGTCCTCATCTGTTCCAGGTACAGCCTTTTCCTCAACACCAAGTCCGCTTCTTACCCTCCACCCTTCTTCTCCCCATACAGAAGCAATTTCATCAACCCTTATGCGGTATCTTGGAACGTATGCCCCCCATCCGACTATTCCGACCATAAGACCAACCTTATAATTGCATAAGTAAGTTTAAGCTTTAAGTTTAGAGTTTTCCAAGTCTCTCCTTTATCTTATTTATTCCCATATCAGTTGTTATTAGCGGTATCTGTTCTCGCTCCGCAATCTTTATTGCGAGCTTGTCCACAGTCTCAAGTTCGTGCAACACCACAACTGACGGCTTCATACTGCTCACTCGTATTACTACCATTGGGCTCCGACCGGTCGACACCTCCTTAAAGATGAATGCCCGCTCGCTCATCCGGCCATAAAGCTTTGGAAATTCAGTATAGGGCATTTCTAATATCACTTTTATTGAGTCAAGGATGGTGTAGCCATAAATCTTCTTTGAAGCAGCAGCCTCCTTTGCTGCCACAATCTCACCTTTAATCTTTGTTGCAAATTCACTTGCCGACACTCCAGTTGAAAACTCATGAAGTTCGTAAAACTCTTCTTCTCTCCCCTTTTTATCCACAAGCTTTGAGGCAACTGGGCTACCCCTTTCCTTATCAATCCTTATGAGAGCATCCACAAACCGTTTTATGATTGCAGTGCCCGGCGACTTTCTTCTGTTTCCCTCATAATCAGAAATCGTTGAGGGGCGTATTCCAAGAGTTTCTCCAAGCTCGACTTGTGTTATTCCAAATATCTCCCGCCACTTTTTCATCGTACCGCCGGGAGTTTCTGAAAGAGCAATCTCGCCTGCAATAGTTGTTTTTAGTTTTTCCATAAAAACAACTAAGTCTTGTGCACGCACCATATTTTAAATTTATCGTATTCTAGTTCGTCAAACGTCTATCTCAACCAATCGAAAACAACCGAGCCTTTCGCTTACTTTTCCATACCTCTACCCGACTTTTTCTTTTTAGTCTATAGACAAACTGGCCATCAATGACCGCGTGAGCATCGCATTCAGACCTTATTTCAAGAGTGCAAACATCGTTTTCGCTTACTATAAGCGGAGTAAACGCTCTCCTAAAAGGTGCAATCGCAACGACTTCATACTCCATCGCGGTTTTCTCAAGCTCTATACCACCGCAAGAATAAGCATATGCGCTTGAGCCGGTCGGAGTTGAAAAAATCACCCCATCAGCACGAAATTCAAACTCCTTCTTTCCAGCAACCAACTTCAGCTCTAAAATTCTATGTGCCCTATTCCTAACCACCACTTCATTTAGGGCGTCTTTCATCCTCTTATCATCAAGACGAGATGAAAGCATCATCCTTTCTTCTATCCGACCAGAATAAACTGCCTGTTTGAGTGCATCTTTCCAGTTTTCTGCCCTAGCCTGACAGATAAAACTCTTCTCTGACCCAATTCCAAATATAGGAGCATCAAACCTGTCTTTGTTGTACAATATGGTACCATCGCCTGAGACAGTCACAAGCATGTCTGCCTTTTTTTTATTGACAATTCTTACTCCAAGCTCACTCAAAAAGCGTTCTACCTCTTTTCTTATTCTTGTTGCCTCCTTTTTTCGTGGGTTGGATACAACAACAGCTTCCCTTACTTTCATCTCATCACTCCAATTTTACAAACCTACGCAGGCGCATGGCATACCTGAGAGGAATGCTTGATGGCTTCGTGCTCCACACTGCTCGATAATCCTGCGTTTTTATGGATTTTATTATACTCTCCTCGTCCAAATCACAGTTTAGGACAGTGTAAGCATTTCCTACTTCTGCAGCACAATGCGCATCACTACCTCCAACCCCATGCCTATTTTTTATTATATTTCGTATGTTGTTAACAAAATTTCTGCCGTTGAACCTTTCTATTGCGTCAAATCCGAATTCATCAGCAAGGTCACCTACGCTATCTTGCCTTAGTGCGTACGGGTGTGCAGCAATCGTAATCCCCCCAAGCCCTCTCACCTCTCTGACTAATCTCCTTGCATCAATGCCAGCTTGAAACTGCTTCTTAACACCATAAACCAATACATGTCCCTGCAGTGTCGATACTTCTTGCCCGTAAATAATAAGTACAGAGCCTATTTTTTTTCTTCCTGAAGAGAGGTAGTTGTGGTCAGAGACACCTATTGCATCAAGCCCCCTTTTGCCAGCAGAGATAGCCAATTCTTTTATGCTACACGTTCCATCGGGAGAATTATTCGAATGGGTGTGCAAATCAACTTTAATCATAACATAAATGAGCAAACCTACAAATAAAAGCGTAATTGGTATATATCTTTTCAATAAGAGATATAACCCCCATTACCTATATCTGCTCATCTCTGGTCCCTATCTCTGTCTATGCTCTTCTGGTCAAGCAGTCATTCTCAGAACACACTTGAACTTAAAAGGCTCTAAAATACCATTTCGCATTTTACTCATAAGATAAATTTTTATCTGATGCATTCAGCTCAAGTCCTCGTACATCTCTTTGCAAATCACTTCAATTTTTCAACCAAAAATTAGCTAAAGAAGCTAAAGACTTTGCAGACAGCTATTAGAGTCCTTCCCCACCGCACATGTCATTATCCAAGATTGGTATATCCAAAAATCAAACCTTGGAGATTTTCAGGTTTCTTATAGTCTTCCACGCTTGCTCCCGCACAAGCTCTGCTTCGTCTTTCTTTTCTTTCATTATGGTCTTTTCTGCCGGCATAACCTAACTTTTGTATTTCCTGCTTAAAATACATTACTCTACAAACCATGGTTCAAAAAAGTTACGTAAAAACTCCTCCTCTAAAAAATGCAGAGAAGCAGGAATAATCAAAGCTGATGGAAGCCCATCTTGCTCATTTCCATTAACGAGAGCAGAAACTGAGGCAAATATTAGCCTTTTGTTCTGTCTTCCAATGTTCGAAAGCAAAAGTACTTTTGTCTGGTCGGTTATTACACCGCGCCTTTTTTCTTTTTCCATCTCAAGAAGTTCTAACAAAGCTTCTTTTGGTGTTAGGTGCTCTCCACTTTCATCTAAATCCAGGAGAACAAGGGTATGAAGATTCCGTGCCAAATTCTCTGAAATAAAATCATATGGCGAAGTTGGGCGGTAGTTTCCAGTCCATTTTGGTATGCTCACCAGTCTTCCAAACCTCGAAACCTGCAAACCCGATTCCCCTACTGCAGCCGTGATTATGCTTGAAGCATGTACAACGCTTGTTTCAATTCCTCTCTTTTTGGCAGCAATCAAGAGAGAAACGTGTGTTGTTGCAATCAATGGGTCTCCTCCAACAATAAGTGCTACGTCCTTTTTATCTGCTTCTTCAAGAATGATTCTTTCATCTTCAACTTCTTTCCTGCAAAGAATCCTTATTTTCTTTTTTATAATCTTCTCCACCTTTGCACATGTATCCCTCCCTATCATATCAGTGTAAGCTTCCAAAAAAACTTTATCGCATCGCTTGAGCGCCTCTATTCCCTCAAGAGTCAGTCCTTCATATCCTCCAAGCCCCAGACCAACCAGATACAACATTCCATCACCACCGCTTTTAGTTCTTCTAAAATCATCTTTTCATTAACTCCGGCAGATATTTCATCCAAATTAGCTTCCAGTCATCATTCTTAAAATATCCCTGAAGCCGGGCGCAAGTCCAAAGAGAATCATAAAAAGCAGAATATACCTTAACTCTTCATCGTTCTTAATCTCTCTTGACAAAAAATAAACAGCAGCGCTTGCAAGCAGTGCCTTTGCCAAAAAATAAAAGAAGAATCCAAAGCCAGTAAATGAAAAAGCCTCACCAATAAATTTTGAAACTACATGCTGTTCAAAATAGCACCTGCCAAAGTTTAGGCAAGCAGGTTCAAATTTATTAAAAAGGTCCATTGCAACAAATGTCGCAGCACCATCAAGTGCATGCGCGCCAATGGAGAGATAAGCTAGAAACTCATCTACAAAAAGAGCGCTGTACCGTAATTTCAAAAACATCACATAGGAAGCGATAAGGGCAAGAATCAGAGCAAGAACTCCATAAATATAGTATTTTATCATCGGCGCAAGCAAAAGAAAATGCCAGATGAAGAGTACAAAACCAACATATTTTGCAACTTGAGGCTTTCTGCAAAGTCTGCACGCAAGAAGAGTTATAAGAAACAACCCCCCAACAACAAAGTAAATTCCTGGAGAATGAAGCGCAATGATTATGTCCAATGGTCCAGAAACGTAGCGATAATCATAAAGATGCAAGGAAAGGATAACAGAATAGACGCCTGAAATCAGAGCTGTTGGGCTTGCATTTATATAACTCTTCATTGTGCCAGTATCAACCGAATCTGACACGACCCTCAACGCCGAGCCAAAAAGAATGAAGGATAGAACTGCAAGGGAGAATTCCCTATCAACCTTAATCCTAAAACGTTGTAGGCCCATATAAATTAAGTAAATCAAAAAAAGAGCCAAGAGCGCATAAGCCAGGGTATTTATCTGATTGTACCCCTCATGATAGTTGATAGGGTCAAGAAAATATTTTTTAAAAAAATCTTCAAGTGCCACATCTAATCTTTCTATGCCAAATACTTTAAAATTCACCTGCAATTAATATGATGTGGGTGGTCCTCTGGAAGAATACAAAAAAGCATTTGTAGATTTTCTGCTAAACTCCCAAGCCTTAAAATTTGGAAGTTTTACTTTGAAATCTGGTCGGGTTTCACCTTACTTTTTTTCTACCTCAGCATTCTACTCAGCCTCATCTACAGTTAAGCTTGCAGAGTTTTATGCCGACGCAATTCATTCTTCAATCTCTGATGACTTTGATATAGTTTTCGGACCATCATACAAGGGAATCCCTCTTGCCGTTTCTGTGTGTTCTGCACTATATCAAAAATTTGGGTTGGATAAGAAGTGGTGCTTTGATAGAAAAGAAGCAAAGACATATGGAGATGCAACTCCCTCCTCAAACCCAAATCTTTCATACTGGAGCGGGCAGCAAAGGCAAAGCTCTTCGGAGCTTCTTGTCGGTGCACTTCTATATGACTGGGCAAAAGTACTGCTCGTAGATGACGTTTTTACAACAGGAAAAGCTAAGGAAGAGGTCATCGCAAAGTTAAATAGAGAAGCAAGGATAACCCTCAGCGGCGTTTTTATAGCTTTCGACCGGCAAGAGAAAACCAACGACGGAAAAAATGCAATACGCGAATTTGAGCAGAAATACAGAACAAAAGTCTATTCAATAATCACCGCAGAAGAAGCTTTTGAGTACTTAAAAGAATCAGGAAAAATATCAAATTCTGAATACCAGCGCTTTTTAGATTACAAATCAACATATGGACTTTAATTTTGCATAGGGGTTTAACCACCTATCAAAGCAACCAGACAGCCAAAATATATAAATCACAAACCGCAAATTCCAGGTTTGTGGCACTAAAAAAATATCTTGAACGGATATCGGCCTCCTCAGCTTCTCACGCATCTATCGTTTGTATGGGTATTGATCCTATTATTGAAAAGATACCACTAAAAAAAGAAAATATAGAAGAAAAAATCTTTTCATTCTATTCTTCAATCCTAGACTCAAATCCGCGCGTCTGCGCCATAAAGCCAAACTATGCATTTTTTGCTCAATACGGCTTTGATGGCTTAAGGGCCTTAAAGCGGATTATAGACTCCTACAAAAAAACCTATCCAGTAATTCTTGATGCAAAGCGCTCAGATATAGGAAAAACCTCAGAGGCATACGCCAAAGAGGTTTTTTTGTTTTGGGGCGCAGATGCCACTACTGTCTCTCCTTATCTTGGAAGCGATACAATAAAACCATTTTTGTTATACAAAACAAACTTTTCGTATGTTCTTTGCAGAACATCAAACGATTCTGCACGTGAATTTCAGTCCCTAAAATCTGCCAATCTACCCCTCTACCTTCACGTTGCGCGAAAAGTTCAAGAGCTCGATGCTTCCAGAGGGCTGCTTGGGCTCGTCGTAGGCGCAACAGCTCCACTCGAACTTGAAAAAATAGCTTCAACGCTGCGAAAACCAAAACTCCCACTCTTAATTCCTGGCATAGGCGCTCAGAGGGGAGACTTAAAAAAGACAATGCAGATTCTGAAAAAACATTACCGAGAGAGAACTTCAATCTGCCTTATAAACGCTTCATCATCCATAAGCTATGCCTATGCAAAGGAAAATGCTGCAGACTATGTTGGTTCAGCCCTAAAGGAAATAGATAACCTAAATCGGCAGATTAAACTTTAAACTTAGCTTCTTCCGTCTAGAAATTTAAGTAATTTTACCAAAATCTTTCTTAAAGGTATAGGTGCAATAAAAAATTTACCTTCTTCTTTCCATATCCGCACCAACAGCAGAACGAATACTAGTGCTTAACTGAGAACCCTCAAAACAACGTATGCAGTGCATATTAATAAGACTCTAGCTATAAGTTGAGTAAGTCACAGGAGCAAGGCACGAAGAAGAGGACCGTTATGAGCATAAAAAAACCACTCACCCCCAAGGGCAACCAAATATCCTTTCATCAGCCACATGGCATAGCAAAATCAAGTTGGTCTTCGTTTTCATGCCGCAAGCTGTTGGGCCATAATGGTCTTTTGAGCAACAAACTCTTTTCTCCTTCTCCTGCATCACACAAAGGCCAGAACGGGGTCGCATTGATTATCGGCGGAGGAAGGAAGTATCACGGAAGTGCAGTATTGGCTGTTTTAGCCGCAAGCAGGTTTGTGGACCTTCTCTACTTTTACTCCCCCTCCAAAATGCCCTATTTTTTTGTAAGAAAGGCAACACCATGCGTAATTTGCATAAGCAAAAATGAACTTGGCACTCACGTCAAAAGAGCCGATTGCATCCTTATAGGTCCGGGAATGGATAAGACAAAGCAAACAAAAAGCCTCGTTAGGCAGGTACTTTCAACAAAAAAAAGCTGTATTCTTGACGCAACAGCGTTAAGGATTGTTGAAAAGAAGTATCTACACAACAAGGCAACATTAACCCCCAATGTTCGGGAATTTGAATTCCTTTTCGGTGAAAAACCCACAAAACAGTCTGTATCCTTCTGTGCAAAACAATATAACTGCAACATCCTCTTGAAAGGAAAAAAAGACACAATTGCAACTTCAGACGGAAAGTTGTATATAATAAAAGGTGGAAATGCAGGCATGACAAAAGGCGGAACCGGCGACACCCTTGCTGGGCTTCTTTGTGCACTCCTCTGCAAAAATAAAACTCTATATGCTCTTCTGGCAGCTTCATGCGCAAACAAAAAAGCAGGAGAGATGCTAGCACGGAAGTACGGGCTAAACTACTCCGCTTTGGACGTTGCAAATGAGCTTCCAAAAACATTAAATCTAAAATAGCTAATTTTAACTTCCCTCAACTTTCCGTACCTTTAATTTCTCTGTGTCTTTATCTTCTTTATCTTATAGGCTCGTATCTCTCTGCAGGCTTCTTAAATATGATGCTTCCAATAAGATTCCCAAAATGAAAGAGAAAAAATTTCAAGTAGCCCCAAGCCCTAAGTCTTCGCGAAGAAGTGTAAACTATGGCTTTCTTTGCAAACACAACCTTCCCAACCTTTTTTGCTCTCCGCTGCAGATCCAGGTCCTCGCCAGTAACAAGGTTTGGATTATACCCCCCAATCATTTCGTAGGTACCCTTCCTTATTGCAATGTTAGAACCAGGTCCTGTTGGATGACCCAAAAAATTAAAAAACCAGTAATAAAGTGGCATTATTGTCCTAACAACAAAATCATCAAACCAATTTGCATCTAGGAGATAAACATTGCCGTGAGCGCAACACACGCTCTGGTCATCAAATACTCTAACTATCTCACTTAACCAATTCTTGTCAGGGACACTATCCGCATCAGTCGAAACCAGCAAGTCGCCAGTTGCTTTTGAAGCGCCGTCTCTCCTTCCTGCAGATATAGTCGACTTCTTAAACACAAACACCTTGTCAGTATATCTTCTTGCAATTTCGCAAGTTCTATCGCCACTTTCAGCATCAGCAATTACTATTTCAACTTCTCCTTTATACGTTTGGTCTATTATTGCCTTTAAGCATCGCTCTATCCTTTTCTCTTCATTATAAGTTGGGATTATAACGGATACTCTCACAGATTAAACTTCACTAGGAAAACTTTTTAAGCAATTTATCGTTCTATTTTCTAATCGAGAGAGATTGATAATGGAGAAGAGGTGACTTAATGGTAAAAAAAATAATTGACTGCCCTCCAGGCAAGGAGTTTATCTTCCGCCTTCCTGATGGAACAGCAATTGGGAAGGCAAAAAACATAATCCAATTTGCTGAACTTGTAAAAATTGCTCCACTTCCCTGTCTATTATTCCATGCCAAAGGAAGACATTTTTCACCTTGGCTTGAGCTAATAGGAGAAAAGGACGCAGCCAATCGCCTCAACTCAATAGAAATAAACGAGTCAACTGTTCGTGTGTCCATACTGCGGGCTCTCAAGTGATATTGTGGATTTTAAAGCAGTTACATACTAATTTCAATCTTATGAATATCTCTAAACTAAAAGACTCAGGCTTCCAGGCAACAGAGCTTTACAGAGCATCTCAGATAATAAGAAGAATGAAAAGGGAAAACGCCACTCTTTTCCTATCTTTTACATCAAATCTAATTGCTTCTGGCTTGCGGAAAATCATCAAAGAGCTTGTAAAAAAGAGATTCGTATCTGCCCTTATTACTGCGGGAGGAGCAATAGCAAGATGCAAGGTGCGATACAGCATAGATTCATTTGATGCTGACGACGTGTACCTTCACAAAAAAGGAATAAACCGACTTGGAAACATATTAGTCCCTAACAAAGCCTACCTCTGGATAGAACAAGTATGCAGAAAAGTCTTCTCCCGGCTTAATGGAAAAGTTTCGCCTTCATTATTGATTTCCCGCCTTTCTTCGCAGTGCAACTCTTCATCAATAATATACTGGGCAGCAAAAAACAACATTCCAGTATTCTGTCCAGGAATAACAGACTCTGCAATCGGCTTACAATGCTACTTTTGGAAGCAGAGCCACCCAGACTTTGGGATAGATGTAACTGAAGATATGTCAGACCTTGCAAATCTGGTCCTAAATTCTAGAAGGGCAGGAGGCATAGTGCTTGGAGGAGGAATAGCAAAACACTATCTAATAGCTTCAAACATCCTTCGAGGCGGATTAGATTACGCTGTTTATATCTCTACCTCCTCCCAATACGACGGCTCACTTTCAGGCGCCAGAGCTGAAGAAGCTGTAAGCTGGGGAAAAATAAGACAAAAAGCAAATTTTGCAACAGTTTATGGAGACGCAACAATCTTATTTCCTCTTCTGGCTGAGGAGTGGTTATAAGTGATTAGAGAAATTTTCATCTCATTTCTCACAGGCCTTTTTGTAAAAAAAACTGATGAGCTTGCCGACAAACGAAGAAAAAAAGAAATAGGCTTGTTGGCATACTTGCTTCCATTTCTCTACTCTCTCGGCCTTTCTTACCTGATTTTTTTTACAGGCGCATCAAGTCTTTTTCTTGCAGGCATTATTGGAGTATTGCTTGCAGGAAAAGTCGACCATAGATTACATCTAGTAGGCATTCTCCCCCCTCTTTTTCTTCTGCCTATTTTCCAGCTTCCGCAGTTTTCTCTTTTACACTTTTCTATCTTCCTCTTTGCCTCATTTCTTGATGAAAAGATTGCTAAATTCAAAGAATATACCCAACAACTTCTAAACTATCGCCCGTTCCTTCCTTTATCTGCTTTTTTACTTTCAATTTATTCTACTAACTTCCTTTACTTTCTTTCAGTTCTTTCCTTTGATGTTGGCTATAATTTTGCTTTTCTCAAAATACAACCCACTTTTTCCAACAAAGAATCTTGCAGAAAGTCGAAAAAACGCTAAACACTCCTCCCTTCTTTCAAAACCCCTTTGCAAGGAACCCAAAAACATAAAATAGCGGACTTTTCCCCCACAACAATATTTATTTATGAACAAAAAAAGCTTATTATGCCAAATCTTCTCTTCTGTGCAAAATACCCATTTACACGGGAAGCAAAAGAATACGTAAAAGGGGCCGGAGTATCTCTTGACACAGACATATTAAGACGAGCAGAGAAACGAGTGGTTTCAGCCATACAGGAAGGTAAAATACCACCATTTTCAGAAGTTCTTCCCTCCACTTATCCCATTGAGATATTTTCCTATGCTGCAGCACGGATGATAATTTCAGGGATGAAGTCAAGATACTTTATAAGCAGGTATGCAATTGCCGAATCAAAACGTTCAAGCGAGTATCTTAGAAAAGACCCCGAGGAAAATCTCAAAAAAATAATGGACGAGCTCAAAATTTTCTGTAGCTACTCACAGGACAACACACTCATGCCACTTTTTGCATATCTTAAGTATTCTCCAAAAGACACTCATTATAAATTATCAAAAATGAAAATAAAAGGCGGCTTTGTCATCTTCGAACATGACGAAAAAAACAAGCTTATTCGCATTACTGAAGAGGCAATAAGAAAATCAATAGAATCTTCTCTTCCAGTTGTCTCGCCGACTCCACCTGAAGTCAAGCGAATTGCACAACGGCTCTCTCAAGAGTTATCCCACCCCAAGCCCCCAAAGACAACCATAGGTTCTGAAAATATTCCCCCCTGCATACGTGAGCTTCTTGACAGGCTTGCTTTAAGCGAGAATCTTCCCCATACCGCACGATGGGTACTTGCCGTCTATCTCTTAAACTCAGGAATGAGCCCAGAGAACGTTATTAATGCCTTTAGAACCGCTCCAGATTATTCAGAAGAAACGACAAAATACCAGGTAACGCATATAAAAGAGAAGAAGTACTCCATGCCTTCGTGTGCTACAATGGATACTTATGGCCTTTGCAACGCAACTTGCGGATGCCTTAATCCTCTAAGATACAGGAAGGGAATGGAGCTCCAAAAGGGCCAGGCAGCAGAAAGTGAAAAGAAAAAATAGCCGTGTCTGGTAGTTAGGTATGAACCACTTAGAAGAAAAGGATACACAGAAGTTTGTGCAAGATAAGATATACCATTACTATTATTCCCATCCACCAGCAATTCCATTCATTGAAAAAAGAGAATTCGGCTTTGGTACATGGGAAGAAAAGATAGCATATAGGCACCTATGGTTCAAAACTAATTCAGAGCTTGTTGCGCGCCTTCTCAATGATAGACCACTTTTTGTGTCTTACTCAGCAGCCATCTATGAATTCCCAGACGCACGACCAATGACAAAAAAGAATTGGCTTGGAGCAGACCTTGTCTTTGACCTCGACGCAAAGCACAGCGAATGGGACAAAGAAAAAAAATCTCTAGATTGTGGAAAATTTACCTGTCAGCAATGCTTTGATTATATCAAAGAACAAACGCAGAGGCTGATAGATGAGTTTCTTATTCCAGACTTTGGTTTTTCAAAAAGTGAAATCTCACTAAACTTCTCAGGAAATCGCGGGTATCATGTGAGAATATCAAATGAAGACGTTATGCCACTTACACGTGAAGAAAGAAGGGAGATAGTGGACTACTTGCTTGCAAACGGGATAACTTTTAATGACTTCTTTTCAAGTGATGGTTCAAAACTACTTGGACCCACTCCAAATCAAGGCGGTTATTTTGGCAAGGTTGCAAAGAGCGCAATTCTTCTTTCGCAAAACCCAGCAATTGCAACTTCCATATCTCGAAAACTCCGCGATAAAGCAAATTTGGAGCATTTCATATCAGGAGTGCAAGAAGGCAACTGGAATAAAGTTGGCATCCCAAACAAAGAAAAAAAATTTCAACGACTTTTTCAAAAAATAATTAGCCAGCTTTCAGTGAACGTGGATTCTGGTGTATCCATAGATACAAGCAAGCTCCTAAGAATGCCAGATTCAATAAATGGCTCAAGCGGCCTTATAGCAAAGAGAATATCCGACCTAAAATCGTTTGAGCCTACCAGAGACGCCGTTGCATTTTCTAGCCAGCCAATAAAAATAAGGGTAATTGAGCCTGTCAGGGAGCTTTCTTTCCTCAACTCTACATTTGGGCCATTTGAGCCAAATTCTGAGCAGACAGTTCCCGAATCGTTGGCAATCTATCTCATATTAAAAAGGGCTGCAATTCTTTCAAACCCAATATAGATATCACAATAGATACAAAAGCATAGACACTCCTAACAGGCGCATAAATAAAAACACAAATCGCATAGGCTATTGCTGTATTTAAAACTTTTTCTTACAATATCCATTATAGAGAGGTGCTTTTGATAAATGGAGATTACTTATCCTGCCCTTAGGGATTTACAGCGAAGCGAGAGAGAAAGTACAAACATAACCCCCCTACCAAAGGACTTTTACTCTAAGCTATCAAAATTCATCTCTGAAAAGAAGTCTCTTCTAACTACTACTTCTACAATCTCAGAGATTAGAGAGTACGAAAACATCTACAAAACTATAAAAGAGATAATTACAATGCGCCAGAAAAAAATACTCTTTCGGGCACTCACTTCTACGGAGCACGATGCAACAGGTATGACTGAAGAAGAGCATCAGCTATACGATAAAATCCGAGAAGCAATAAAAGAAGAAACCGAGGAGATAGAAGGGGTCGTTTTCTCAACTCAAGAAAAACAACCGACACCTAGCCAGACAAAATATAAAAAGGTCCAATTTGTAAAAGATATACCTGCCTATAAAGGAAGCGAGCTAAAATCATATGGACCATTTAAGAAGGGAGACATCCAACTACTTCCAGAAGGCGAAGCGTTATTTCTCATTTCCTCTAAGATGGCAAATGAGATAGAGTAATCAGAACACCAAAGAGGCGATGCCTTTGAAATTTCCAAAGGAACTTAGGACATATTGTCCCGCGTGCAAACGCCATACCTTACATTCAGCATCTCTTGCATCCAAAGGACGAGTACGCGCTCTCTCGTTTGGAACCCGTAAGCACGAACGAAAATTGAAAGGACGTGGCGGCAAGAGAGCAGGTGAAAAGACAGTTAAAAAGCAAGGAAAGAGACAGAAGATAGTTCTTACCTGTTCAGAGTGCAAAAAGAAGCACGAGCGAGTTGTTGGAACACGAACAAAGAAGAGATTGGAGATAAAGAGGTAGAGAACCTATGAGCAAGTTTATCAGAATAAAATGTCCCTGTGGAAATGAGCAGACAATCTTTGGAAGCGCTACCACCATCGTCAAATGCATTATCTGTAAAACAGAACTTGCAATGCCCACAGGCGCAAGAATCGCTATAAAAGAAGGGGTGGCGGTAACTAAAACTTTTGAGTGAGCTTATCTATGTTAGAACCAAAACAGGATGAACTTGTAGTTGCAACAATAAAGAAGATAATGCCTTATGGAGCGTTTTGTCTACTCGATGAATACCCTGGCAAGGAAGCATTTGTTCACATATCCGAGGTAGCTCCCCGTTGGATAAAGAATATACACGAATTCCTTCATGAAGGCCAGAAAGTAGTTGCGCGTGTCTGGAGAGTAATCCCAGAGAAGAACCAAATAGACTTATCCTTAAAGCGCGTTACAGAGGCTGAGAAAAAAAGAAAGCTTGAAGCAGTAAGAAGAAATAAGCGAGCTGAGAAACTCTTTGAGATGGTCCAAAACAAGCTAAATCTTACGGATCCACAAAAAAAGCAAACCCTAATGGCACTCTCGTCACTCTACGAAGGCGACCTCCTTTTAGCGTTTGAGACAGCACTTGATGGACCGGAACCTCTTATCGAGGCAGGGATAGAAAAAACAATTGCAAATGCGATTTTTGAAGTTTCCCAAAAAAGCATAAAGAAGCAAAAAGCAGAAACAAGGGCAACAATATCTCTTGTTTCATATGAACCTAACGGAGTGGAGCTAATCAAAAAAACCTTCTCATCTCTCACCGTTTCTCCTCACACAGAATTTAGCATACACTTCCTTGGCTCACCCAGGTATCAACTAAAAGTAAAGGCACCAGACTTTAAGCATGCAGAAAAGTCCCTTGACGAACTCATCTTGCAGATAGAAAAAGCTATTAAGGGCCACGATGTACTACTTTCTTGTCAGAAAGAAGAAGGTAGAAAAACAACATGAAAAAGCTTCGAAAATGCAATGTATGCCACACATATACTTTAAGCGATGTTCACTGCGGCCTGCAAACAAGATATGGCCATCCCCCACCGTTTAAGATAACTGACAGATGGGCAAGATACAGGAGAAAAGAAAAATTTGGTGTTTAATATGTTCGAATCAAAAGTAATCCAAAGGAAAAGGTCAACGAGAATAAAACTCAAAAATCCCTTGCTGATTGCAGGGTTTCCAGGAATAGGGCTCGTTGGAAAGATAGCGGCAGATTATCTCGTGCGGGAACTTAAAGGAGAAAAAATTGCAGAGCTTTATTCTCCGCACTTCCCTCATCAGGTTATTATGCAGAAAAATGGCGTTTGCCGAATGCTAAAAAACAAGTTCTATCTCATAAAGGGAAAGGATCGAGATATGATTATCCTTACAGGAGACGTGCAGGCAATTACAAGCGAAGCCCAATACGAAATATGTGGTAAAATCTTAGATTATTACGCAAAGCTCGGTGGCAAAGAGATTTTCACTCTGGGAGGGTATGGCACAGGAAAAGCACCAGAAAAGCCCCGCGTCTTTGCTGCAACTACGCACAAAAAGCTTGTCCAAGAGTTCAAGAAGTATGGCCTTATATTTGGTGAAGCACACGGATCAATAATAGGCGTGGCCGGCCTTTTACTTGGAATGGGCAAAATACGTGGCATGTACGGTATATGTATAATGGGAGAAACCCACGGCGGATTTGCCGATGCAAGGGCGGCAAAGGCTGTCCTTGAATCTTTGTCTAAAATAACCGGCTTGCACATAAACCTTTCAAAACTCGATGCTCGTGCAAGAGAAAGCGAAGAATTCATGAAAAAGATGGAAGGAGAAGCGCAGAGGCAAATGAAGACTTCCCTTGGGGAGGAATTGCAAGGACTCTCGTACATCAGATGAGAGGGGGGATAAGAGGCGTTTGTTTGGCAAAGGAATTCGGAGATTATAGATGTTTGAATTTGTTCTTGCTTAGCCCAAAGAGGAGGAATAACGAGATATGGATAAAAGAATAATATGGATAAGACTAAATTGCTAAATTTACGTTTGGTCGCTTCCAATTAACTCAATTAGATTGGAGATACCAGGTGATAACGTGAGAGTCGCAATAAACGGTTTTGGAAGAATAGGGCGTTGTGTCTTGCGCTCAGCTGCCGAGTCAGGCGTTCTCGGAAAAGCCTTTGACTGTATTGCAATAAACTGCACGCATTCGCCAAAAGAAATTTCATATTACTTTACTCACGACTCAATCTACGGCCAATTTGAAGGAGAAGTCAGCTATTCAGAAAACACACTAATCATAAATGGATTCGAAATACGACTTGTAGCTGACAGAGATCCAAAAAACTTACCTTGGAAATCGCTTGGCATTGATTGCGTGATTGAAGCTACAGGCTCCTTCACTGATAGAGCAGGGGCTTCTCTCCACCTTACAGCCGGTGCAAAGAAAGTTCTAATTACGGCACCAGCAAAAAATCCAGACGTGACAATAGCCCCGGGAGTAAATGATGATGTTTATGACCCCTCAACTCATTCAATAATCTCTCTTGCAAGCTGCACAACAAACTGTCTTGCTCCGGTTGCAAAAGTGCTTGAGGACAACTTTGGCATCACTTCCGGCTTCATGACTGCCGTTCACGCATATACTGGAGACCAAACACTAACAGACGACTATCACAAAAAAGATCTTAGGAGAGGCAGAGCTGCAGCCCTCTCAATCGTCCCAACATCTACAGGAGCAGCTAAAGCTATAGGGGATGTCCTCCCTTCCCTTAAAGGAAAGCTTGATGGCATTGCCCTGAGAGTTCCTACTCCTACCGGTTCCATGAATTCACTTGTCTGCACCCTTACAAAAGAAGCTGGTGCAGAAGAGGTAAATTCAGCAATGAAAAAGGCTTCAGAAGGAAAACTGAAAGGCATTCTTCAATATTCAGAAGACGAGCTCGTTTCTTCTGATATAATAAAAAATCCACATTCCTCAATATTCGATTCAAAGCTTACTAAATGTATAGAAAGAACCTGCAGCACCTATGCCTGGTATGACAACGAATGGGGCTACTCTTCTCGCGTAGTTGATGCCATTTGCAAGACACTCAACAAAGCTTGAAAGCCTGAAAGCGTTTATGTTGATTGTTAAGCTTTGTTGATGTTCTCCAGCCATGCGTAATATTTAATAAAAGCTTGAAAGCCTGAAAGCGTTTATGTTGATTGTCAAGCCCCTCTGCTTCCGCGTTCTTTTCTGGTTTGTGATAAGATTAGAAGAAAATCCGATTGCGTCTTCGATTATTGGGCGTTACTTTTTTCCACTATATTCTTTTCCACTAATTCTCATGTATCTCATGTAAAAATTACGAATAACACAGAGACGGACCAACTCGTTCCTTGGCCTGTTGCAAATATCCAGCGATACAAATTGTCTATACCTCTACTTCCCCGGAATTCGTACGTAGACCATAACCTTTACCCCTTGCAAATATCCAGCGATAACGACCACCAATCCCTCCTTGACGAAAGCCCAAATCTTTCTTTTCAAATCAAAAACTAAATCATAACCCTTTACCGTGCTTTTTTAAGCTTGCAGTTGCGCAAACTAAGAGTCATGGAAACAATATATACGGAAAGCGACTCCTTACTCCTCCTTTTAGATAAACTCTGCAAGAAAGCTGAAGAATTGAAACAGGAGAAAAATGAAGAGAAAATTAAGGTTGGGCTTGGAGAAATATTAGAGAACCTACAGATCGCAGTTTCTATTGACCATAAGCATTCTCCTTTGCTTTTGCACATCTTTGATTATGCAAAAGCCATTTCTCAAAAATCTCCTCCAAATTCATTTGATTTTCTTTTGCTTCTCTCTCGTCTAAAGCGGGCATCAGCCCGTATAAGAACTTCACTCAAATCACCCGATAACAAGATTGAGCGAATAGATGATTTGGAACAGATGAGTGCTGATACGGTTCACCTCTTTGAATCCAAAAAAGATATAAGTGGCCTGGTATCATTAGCTCAGAATGGAAGCGGCCCAGTAGCGGTTATGGCAGTTCGCGCAATTTCAAGAATAGGAAACGCCCAGCTTCTCAAAAACCTTGCCATTTCTGCTGTTTATGAAGCCTCATTAGAAGCAATTGCTAAACTTGAGAGCATAAAGGCGACTAATGAAATTGTCGAAGTTGCTCTTTCTGCAAACCAATCCATTGCAACTGTTGCAGTAGAAGCGCTTTTCCGCCTAAAATCTGTAGAAGGGCTTCTTGCTGTCGCAATGAAAGGAAAGGAGCCAGTATCACTTCTTGCCGTTAAAATGCTTGAAAGACTTGGAGCCGTTTCGGCTCTAAAAGCCATTTCTTTGCTCACATCGCCTGCAGGTTCAGCTGCCTTTGCTTGTTTGATAAGATTAAAAATGGCAGGAATTCCAGTCCCCTTATAACGTTCGCCTACAAAAACATTTTAAACTTTTAACTTGCATAAACCCCGCAATGCATAAACATCACATTTTTATTAATCAGACGACAAAGGACCCACTTTTGGGTTATACGGAGGGAAAATATGGTAATGGCGAATAAACCGTTAACGAAGCAGGATATTATCAGTAGGTACGAGGCTGCTCTGAAACTACTAGAGGGCCATTCAATAAGCGAAGGTGATAATCAGTGGCTTCGACGAACCATCACACTCACACTAAACTACATGAAAGGAAAACCTGAGGAGGAGGGAGGGCTTTCAGGGCGCTTTCGTCTTAAAGACATTATACAAGCATTAGAGTACAAAAACGATTTGGGGACCATATGTAAATTCTTACAGGATAACAATGTAGCAGATGCCGACTCAATCATGAGCGCCGTAAAACAACTTCACAAAAGCGCAAATTTAATTTCGAAGGCGTCATCAGCCCTCCGTTTAGATCAAAAAACATTTAGTCACGTAAATAAAGAATCAGCTAATCTTCTCGGAGACCTTCAAGAAAATACTCTTAACCAAATCTCCCAGTGGTTATATCAAAAAAATTATGATAGCATAGCAGATTATCAAAAAAATGTAATTTTAGAGGGGGTATCTCATGCCTTTAAGTACATGGTCCAAAACGGATTTGCCCAAAAGAACGCAAATGAGCTTGGCCCCAATAGCACACTACTTCTTGCAGAGCTCTCATGCGTCTTTGCAATTTTAGGAAACCGAAATGGCAAAGATCTTTCAAACATTGCGTTTAGCGGCTTTCAGAAGACTGACGACGTAGAGATTAATGCCCTTAATGCACTTAACGTGTTGTTCGACGAGGATGGTGTTTTTAACGAAAAATTTTTTGAGCCTCAGATATACATAGATGGAAAGAAATCATCCATAAGCAATAGAGGAAAGAGCAGGTGGGCAAAACTTCTTACTAGGGTGCGAGGTGAGTACAAACTACAGCGTCCAGAAGAGACACAAGAAGGAGCAGGAGAAGAGACACGAGAAGGAGCAGGAGAAGAGACACGAGAAGGAGCAGGAGAAGAGACACGAGAAGGAGCAGGAGAAAAGACACAACAATCTCCGAAACCAGAACAACAAACTCCGGAACAAAAACTTAGAGATGTTATTATGAACTGGATTCCTGGCATAAATGAAGAACTAGCAAACGAGATCATAAATTCTATTCCATCTGATCAAAAGGATTCTCTTGTATCTTTTTTTGAATCTCTATCTAATAAAAATATCTCTGAAATACTAGACGCGTCAATAAATGGTATGAAGCTAGATGGTACGGATCTAAAGCCGGAATATATCGATAATCAATTGACCAACCTTTTTAATGCCGTGCTAAGTGCTCTAGAAGCGGTGAAAGCGCGCACCAAAACGCGACCCCCTCTTCTTGATATCTCCAAATTTATCAAATTCATTAAAGAAGATCTACGATCCTCAGACAGAATGTGGTATGATAGTATATGTAAGATAGCTGACTATCTACTGAACGGAGGTCACAGCTCCACCGATAAAATGAAACCCACCTATCTCACAGAAGAAAATGTAACTAATGCTTTAAGACCTCTAGAAGGCAGGGTGAAGGGAGGAGGACTATTTAAGAAAGACACCATGGAACAACTTACCACACTTATAATGTATCAATCGTATAATCAGCTTGTGAAATATATTGACAATACAAAAAAAGACAAGAATATCCATGCCGGCGAGCTGCTCCTCAGAATATATGAAGATAAATATAATAAGGATACGGAGTCTAAAAAGGAGCAGTCTACTACCCAATAAAAAGAAAGTCACTAACGAATGCCTGATACAACAATCATCCAGCAGTAGAAGGGTTTTCAACCAAGAACCATAACACTAAGTTCCAATAGACTTGGACGTCAAGACATTCTAATTTACGGTCTCCAAAGTCTCTGGAAGCTATAAAAGAACGTTAGACCAGAGTTTGCTATTAAAATTGAAATTCTATCTTAAAAAAAATCAGCCAAATTTTTCCAGTTTGCTGAAAGCCAACCGCTGTGCTTGCCTGTGGCGCACTGCCTTTAAAAAGAAAGCAGAGAAGCAACAAATAAACCAACTAACAAGCCTGCCCCAGCTTCAAGAATAACAAACCAAAGGCTTCAGCACAAATCCCCTCTGCCTAACTGCCAGAGCCGACACTCCCTCGCGCCCAAACGAAATTTATTTATACTCATAATTCTAAAACAGTCGTGTGAGCTTTAATGCAAATGCGTATAGAAAAAGAAGAAAAACAAGATAATGTGACAGAGATACAACCGAAGGCAGACTATTTCCTAGCTAAAATACTCCTCTACTCCAAAGAACATTCCAATCCATTTGATTTTGTGAATAAGTGGGAAGACCTTACCAACGAGTTGGGTCCTATTCTAGCTGGCCTCAAAGAAAATGAAAAAGACTATTTTTATGAACATCTCAATAAACAAATACAAAAATATAACATAAATTCCACCATCCTTCCTTACGTTTCACCTTCCATTTCACTATATAAAGAACAGCTTTTGAACGCTCTTGGCTACTTCCATACACTTGACCAGAAGTTAAAGTCATATATCTTCCTCGGTCAGGGGGAACTCACTAAACTCACTATTGATGATCTTGATCAAGATCTCAAGTCTAATAAGATAAATAAGAGTGCATTTGAGCTCATACTAAAACTTCACTACGGAGATAAAGGCGAAACGCTAGACCATTTTCTTGTTGATGTGATGAAAGTGTCTAAAAGCAAACTCTCCAGTTCCAAAGTAATTGATAAATACATCTCTATAATGGACCACCTACAAAAAAATAAAGATTATTACTCAACAGACCCACTACGCAGTAAGGCAGATGAGGACAATATAAAATCAATTTTGTACGGCACGATCCCTCTTCATCCACCAAATACACAACAAGTAGGACCCTCCCAGATAAACTTATTTGATACAATATCCACTGCCGCTTTAATATATAAATATAAGACAACAGATTTTAAGCCGCATATCGAAAATTTAAATATACTTACGAACCTTCTGACGACATATTCAACAGGTGGTTCCCTACCACCCTACTCTCAAGCTCTTCTTCTTTCAAAAAATTATTCAACTCTGTTTGACTCCATGCTTCATCTTGATCAGCAAAATAGAGGAAACGTACTAAACAGTCTGTTGTTCTACTACTCCCACTTATATAGTAACCTTCCGTTGGAAAATAGATACATCGCCCTAGGAAACTTTTTAGATAAAGTGCTCTCTACTAATTTTTATCAACACGATACACTCGATCAGGCAGTGAGTTCTGCGGGTAGTTTTACTGATAGAGGCCGTATCAGGACGCATTCACAACAAACTATTCTCGGTTTTCCAAGTGTGGGCGGGAACTTCCAGAGTGATACTTATAATATTCTTAGATTCTTTTCTCCAAACCTGAATCCATTCAATCTGCAGGAGTCGTCCGCCAACCTTGATATGTTCATTACGTCGTTTATTCCAGGGTTTTATCCAATTAAGCCATATTACCCATCATCCATATATCAAAAACCTAAATTTGACGCAATTCAATTGATTTCAGCGATAGATCATATACGCCGTCTTGTTGCGGAGTATTATAAACCCAAAATCGTTTTAAGTTTTAACGAAATAAGCGCGCATACGTTCGCATCTCATAGTAAATTTCCTACGAATGAATTCTCCAGAGGTAGTGGTTCCATTGATGTTCATGGATTAGAACATCAAATCAGAGCTAGTGGAACTGTTGAATCCCAAGAATATCGGGGGGGGAAAGAATCAAAAGCCGCGAATGTGGCCCTCAACGCCACTTTATCAGCTAATCAACTTTTCCTTCAATATGTAAAAGATAAGAAGATTGACCTTTCTCAAGTAACAGACGAAAACCTCCTTGCTAATCTCAACTTGGCTCTTAGAGAAGGTACAGACATGTTGTTTTTTTTTGAGATGCCGCAACACTCCACATCAACATCAGAAAAAGAAGAGATCATTGGCAGTCTTTATATTTATGACTATGGCTCCCGCACCTGGTATAGAGCAAATATAAATGAACTTGATGAAGATATAAATAAACTTAATGAAGATCTGTCTGAATTCCGACACTACTTTTTTTCTCTTAGACAGGCTCTTCTTGGAGAGGATACACCAGTCCAATTCGCTGTAGAACGCCAAAATAGTAAGGTTAACCAAACTAGTAATGTTAACAAAACAACTGTAGAAGCAGAACGATGGGGATTCATGATCGGAGTAGCACTCAGCAACGATACTGGAGCCTCCTTATTCCGCTCAACAGAAGGAAATATGAGTATTTCTTTCGTTAGATCTACCAACTTAGTTGTCACATCTGTTGGTTTATTTCACATCAAAGAGGAACCTACGCCAGGCGTTTATTATAACCCTATTGACTCCACTCAGTCTCAAAAAGGTAGCCAAACGTTTGCTAACTTTGGATCCACAACCAAGAATAATGAATTTACTGCTTTGTTTGGTGTCACTAATAATAGTGGCGCTAATAAACCAATGGTAGGGGGTCGATTCTCACATCTAGACAAGTCAGTTGCCTGGTCAGCTGCTGCTTTATACTCCTTCAACCCTGTTTACGGCACTTACATATTGGAAACTAGTGGAGGAGTAGATTATGGCTCTCTAAATCTTCTAGCTTATGTTAAGGCAGCAATGGACAATGTCACTAAGAAGGGGGCGGGCGATCCAAATGCACGTCAACTAGAGATTAATTTGAACATTGGAGAGTCTAAGCTGGTGGGTGTAGGTGTTAGTCTTCCCAATGCCCATACATCAATTGAGTCCTCCGATATATTAAAGTCTCTTCATAACCTATATATCCGTCTTATGTCTACCATTAAAGAAAACAAAGG
Organism: Candidatus Anstonellales archaeon; assembly: GCA_038869735.1. Taxonomy (NCBI): domain Archaea; kingdom Nanobdellati; phylum Microcaldota; class Candidatus Micrarchaeia; order Candidatus Anstonellales; species Candidatus Anstonellales archaeon. The sequence continues at coordinate 49,577 of JAWCQO010000006.1, forward strand.
AGAAGATGTTGAAACAATTCTAATTCAGGTGGCTGACCTTGTTAAACTTTATGCGGAGACTACTTTGGCTTCAGTACTATCGGATCCAAACAACAAAACCAACACTTATATCAAATTCTCAACAGGAGAAGGAGGCATTTCAGGTATATTTAATTATAACCCACATCAAAACCAGTGGATGGCTACACTTTCTATCCCCCTTCCAGATAATCGCCAAATCCAACTTCTATACCTCAACGATGCAAAAATCCACACAACTAACCAATCTGCAACTAAACGTGACGCTTTCGGAGCGAAATACCAAGAAGGGCCTTGGACTATTGCCGCAATCTATCCCGACCGTCCTACTCTTTTTAGTCCATTTTCAATAGCAGTTGCATATGGTAAAGATAAGTGGAAGTTCGGAGTTGAGTTCTTTAACCCTACTCCATCTGTTGGCAACAATAAAAAAATTAGCGGTATTATTACCTATGGAAATGTCCAAAATAACTTTTCCTTAATCGTATCTAACCAAGATTATGAACGATTGAACAGTTGGGTCCTCTCACTTCAACGGATATGGGACTTCTACAATCACATACGCTTAACCGCGTTTTCTTCAGACATAGAACGTCCTCCAGACGGCATAAGAGGTTCTTCAAACATATACGTACCCTATGTTTACGATCTCAACATCAACAGAGACGGAGGCAAAGCTTGGGGTTTCGAATTAGGCGCAGGCGGTGTCTTCCCTGGATTGGGTGTCTTCTCTAGGGGTGAGTGGGGGCTTACCGCCAGACTCCTACAGGGCTATGGTGGATCAACATGGGAGATTAGACTTAATCTTTCCCTGCCTTTTTAGTGAGTGCCAGATTATAGAGCCACCGGAGGTTAACCTCCCTCTAAGGCTGCACCCATTCTATCTCATAATATTCGTATTTGCTTCCAGGCAGTTCAATTCTCTTAATTAAGTAGTAAGTCACTGAGCTTTCCCTGTCAGCTATCCCAAGAAGAAGTTCTAACCCTGCTTCCTTGCATCTTTCAATTGCAATAGCAAGCTCAGCTCCACCTATCTCCTCCTCCTCTGAAAGAGACATCATCAAATAACGCGGCTTTCCATCCTTTGGCGTCTCTATCCCTCCCTTGTGCCTATGGTACAAGATATAATTCAGACCAACGTCAATCTTTTCCTCGCCTCTCACTCTTTTTCCCGGAATTGCAAGTATAAATGTTTTCTTTACAGAATGAGCAACCCTAATTGCACGTGCCCATTCTGATATTATCATACGACTCTTTCTCGGGAATACGTGAATGACGTGCCTTGAGTGCACCCACTCCCCAGCAGGCTTCACTGGTGAGGCTCCTGGAAAATAAAGCCTAAAATGCGTTCCAAATTTGAAGCCAGTTTTTAGTATAAAACCGCGCATCCTCCAGTCTTCATAGACCTCATAAAGGGATGAGAAATCCGTTCTAAGTCTTTTAGCTGACCTAACAAGCTTCTTCTCATCCATTCCATAAATGCACAGATTTCCGTTTCTCACCATGAATAATGTCTCATATATGTCTAACTTGCCTATCTTCCCTCTCTGCTCCGCTTTATACGAAGCAAACTGCCCCATCCAATATCGCTCATAAATTTCTCGGGCAGCATGTTCATCGTCAATGATGCAGGTCAAGTCGCCTTCAAAGAAACGCCCCTGAAGCGAATATTTGTCCATTTCAAATTTTCCTTTTGGATACTTCTTAACAGGATTTCTCCCATAGTTTTTTTTCCAGTCAAGTTCACATATAGGCCGCGCAATAAGTCCTCTATCCCTCCAATCCTTATATGTAAAATATTTTGCCATCTGCTTTTTTGAAGGAAAAAGCGAAGCTACATCGTTAAAGAGCATAACATTTCCATTCTTATCGTAACACTTTGCATTCCTAATGTCAATTAAATAAAGTGCTTCCTCAGGATAAAGATGAACCACTCCCTTTTTTATTACTCCATAATGCCCATTGACTAAAGATGAGACACTCTGAGGTTCTAGGCATACTATTTCTTTCGTTTTTCTGTTTATCTCTATGTATATGGCCATATTCCTCCCTTTCTACACAATCCTCATTTGGGCAAATATGCTCATAGGCGACACAACCAATGCAACAAACAATATCAACAAAAGCTAATTTAAACTAAATCTAAATAATTATTACCCATGCAATGTTCCTTATGTACTGCTTCGGCAAGTTCTTTAAATCAAAGGCCTCATTCCCAACGACAGCCATGTCCACCTGCAATTCCTCGTCCAGTATTTGATGAGTTGTGCTCTCAAGGCTACCATGTAGTAGGAAACCACTCAGCAAATAAGAGATGCAAATGGTTCCGCGAGGCCCTCATAGGCAATGGAGGATGCTATAAAGCAAGGTTTTACGGCATCCAATCGCATCGTTGCGTTCAATGCACCCCTGTTCTGCTCTTTTGCAATCACGCATGCAAGTTCTGTTGGAGAATCATCCCTGAATCAAAATTGCAATTTGAAGACATGCCCTCAAACAGCTTTAAGTGGGATTCGCCGGAAAAAGTAGCAGAGGGCATATTAAGAGAGCAAGAAAGAATAGCCTCCGGCTATAAGGGAAATCCAAAGACAAGCATAAAGAAATTCAACGAGGCAATGACGCCACTTCACGTTGCAATATCACTTACAGGAGAACCGACGATGTATCCTTATCTTGGAGAGCTGATACGCATCTTTCACCAAAAAGGTCTTACAACTTTCCTTGTAACAAACGGCACGAACCCAACTGCGCTTTCTCGCCTATCCCCCCTTCCAACCCAACTCTACATCTCAATGGTCGCCCCCAACAAGGAGAATTACCTTAAAACCTGCGTTCCAGTTTCAGCTTCTCTTTGGCAAAATTACCTTTCGTCACTTAAGCTTATGGGCCAGAAAAGAATACAAAAAGGGACTCGGACAGTCTTGAGGATGACTTTAGTGAGAAGCCTCAACTATTGCTGTGTTGAAGATTATGCATCGCAGATTAAGCTTGCAAAGCCAATGTTTGTCGAAGTAAAGAGCTATATGCATGTAGGAAAAGGAAGGGAAAAAAGAGGCCTGTCTCTATCAGATATGCTTTCAATTGAAGAGATAAGGGATTTTGCAAACAAGTTATCAGCAAAAACTGGCTATTTCTATACTGATGAGCACGCGCCAAGCAGGGTAGTTTTGCTCTGCAGAGATAAACATGCTCAAGCAAATCGTCTTCTCCCACTTAGCCAACGAACATAAATGATGTAGTATAAGCTCCTTTACTTGTGACTCAAAATCCACGGCAACTCTTATCTCATTCTTGCTTTTTTTTACCCAATCCCTTTACGGCCTTTACTTGTGTTCAAAATCCACGCAACCCTTCCCTTTCTTCTTCCTTTACGGTTTTATTTGTACTTGTTTTTCCTACGTAAATCTCCGGCTCCGAACTAATGCTCGTTTGATTGCTTATAACAATCCAAACAATGGATATTTTTTGTTTCTTTGCCTGCTTACATTTATCCTTCCGAACACGTCCAACATATAAATTAGAAAAACAAAAAACCTAATTAGAAAAAGTAGCTTTGCTTTTCCCTCTCCTTTCTTATTTCGTCTTTAAGTACCCGTTCAAGGGCCTTCTTTTCAGGAATCCCAACAAATATAACTCTTCCATTTAATATGATTGTAGGAGTTGCAGTTACTCCAAACGCCTGAGCCCTCTGCATCCCCCACTCAGTAATCATGTTTACCTCCCTAAACCCAATGCCCTTTGTTTTTTTGAGGATTTCTTGGGCAAGCTTTACAGCCTTTGGTGAGTGAGGGCAATTTGGAGAAGTAACTATCTCTAAAAATATTGCCATGTTCTAATCTTTATCCGAAGGAGCTATATAAACCTTTTTTATTTCGGCTCTCTGATTCTTACCATCCCATCACGCATTTCAACAAGGACTGAACCACCTTTATATATTCTATCCAAAATTTCAAACCCACACTCAGCTTTCATTTCAGCTTCGCTTGTCCCGGATTTTAATTTGAGGATATCCCTATCTTTTATTAGCTCAAAATCAGAAATCCCTTCCTCTCTCAAAACCCGGACATTTCCTTCTCCAAGAATACAAACTTCCTTGATTTTGTAAGCTATCCGTTCAACTAATCTTTTCATTGAAGCCTTTTTTATCTCCTCACCGGCGTATAGTTGGAGACGTGAGAGAGAGTAAAGTGAGACAGATAGCATAAAAAGAAAAATAAGAAAAAGAAGAAGAAACTCTGCAGATAGCTGGCCTTTCTTCTTCATCCGGATATCCCAGAGCAAACATTGTTTATACAGCTCTCTCCTGCATCACAATCAAGATCTGTTTCGCAGCTCTTAGAGATTTCAAATATCTGGCCTGTTTTCTTCTCTATCTCCTTGCCAGCCTGTGTTGCTGTTTTTATAAGTTGGCTTGCAACAATAAGCGCAACCCCTATCAAAATAACCAATATAATAAGCATTTCAGCTGAAATCTGCCCTTTCATCAATTCACCCTATCTAAATACTCTGAAAACGTTTTATTTCTTTGCTCTCCTTACTCTCTTTATGAATTTACTGGACAATTACGATTTTAGGGGAAAGAGAGTCTTTGTTCGTCCAGATTTAAACTGCCCTATCGACGAAAAAACAGGTAGAGTTGAAAAATCACCTCGAGTGATAGAGCATGCAAAAACTACCATTCTTGAGCTTTCAGAAAAGGGCGCAAAGGTTATCGTTCTTGCACACCAAGGAAGAAAAGGAGAACCAGACTGCGTGTCTCTTAACCAACATGCGAAATTCTTGGAAGAAGAAACAGGCAAACGCGTCATATTTGTTCCGGATGTCTGTGGGCATATGGCCAAAAAAGCAATAAGCAACCTAAAAAATGGAGAGATACTTCTACTTGAAAACGTGCGTTTTTTGGATGATGAAACAGCATTCAGAACTCCGCAGGAATACTCCAAATCATCACTTGTAAAAAACCTACTTCCATTTTGCGATGCTTTTGTGCTTGATGGATTTTCAGTCTCTCACCGGGCTCAAGCTTCAGTCATCGGTTTCATTTCAAAGCCGACTTTTGCAGGGCGGGTCATGGAAAAGGAACTAGCCGCTCTCTCTCATCTCAAAAATCCATTGCGCCCATGCACTTTCATACTTGGAGGAGCAAAGCCAGAGGATTCAATACCAATCCTTGAGCATTGGCTTTCACAAAAAAAGGCCGATTATTTTCTTTGCGGAGGAGTGCTTGGCTTGTTAATCCTTCTTGCTTCAGGCGTAAATCTTGGTAAAACGAAGCGATATATGGAGGAAAAAAATCATACCAAGCATATCCCGCTAATACGAGGCTTATTAGAAAAATATCAAAAACACATAAAGCTCCCCTTGGATGTTGCTTACGACAAAAACGGCCAACGGCACGAATGCCCCACATCCAGCCTGCCAATTCCGCATGACATCTACGATATAGGAACCGATACACAATCTGAATTCTCCAGCCTAATAAAGCGCTCAAAGACAATAATAATAAACGGCCCCCTCGGAGTTTATGAAAATAATGAATTTGCAAAGGGCACTCGTGCGGTTCTTGAGGCAATAGCCTCTACTAATTCGTTTTCCATAGTAGGTGGCGGACACACTCTTTCAGCAATAGAAAAGTTTGAAATTGACAAGAAAAAATTTTCTTATATCTCCCTTGCAGGAAAGGCTCTTGTTGAATACCTATCAGGAAAAAGTCTTCCAGGATTGGAGATACTCAGGAAACACAAATAAGCAAAAAATCCATTAATTATTTAAAAACAAATCTATACTTGATATACTATGCAAAACTATCTTTCTTCTCAGAACCAGAAAGAAGAGAAAAAAGCCTCCTCTCTTTCTATATCTGCCAAAAAGGATCTATATATAAATACTTTGTTACGCTTTCTCGAATCAGACTCTCCAGCGTATTCATTTTATGATTACAGCCAATTTGTTGACAAGGACTCTAAACTCCTCCCCCAATATAAGAGAGGAGCAAAGCTCTTTGCTCTCTATTTGTCTCTGCCATCAATCAACAATCTCAACGCCCAAACCCTAACCACCCACCTGAAAGATTCCTACTACCTGTCAATCGAAGCAATGACAATTTCAAACATAATCCAGTGGATGGAGTCCGGTCAAACTGGGACACTTCGCGAATATCTGAATAACGCAGGAATTGATAATAGAAAGAGAAATGTCATCTGCGACTATGCAGCAGCTTTTGGTGATTCAAAAGACATGCTAAGCTTTTACAAAGATGAGCTTTTATCAATATCATCGCTGTTGGTCAAACCCTCTACGCCCTCAACCGCTGTCCCATCCAAGCTTGAGCTTCTCTCACTTATTCCGGAGGACCAAAAAACACTTTTTGCCGCTCTTCACGAAGACCAAAAACAGGCCATAAAAAATAAGCTCGAATCCGCATTTATCCAGTTCATGGCTAATATGGCTACCGACAATTCCAAGGACATAAACACAAAAGTGAACGATTTCATAAATAACATCCTTCCTGCAGAATTCAAGGAAGCATACTCCTCACTCTCAAAACCAGAGCAAACCACAGAAGATTCACGTGCGTCCACGCCTTCATCACAAGAACAACCTCCCCCTCTATCCTCTAAAACCCCCAACCAAGGAAGCGAAAAGCAGCAGCTAACACCAGAGACCGGCTACTCTTCCTTCTCTCCTTCCTTACAGATACCTGCCAACTACCCTTTCGTGCAGGAGAGCAGCTTGTATGTTCCCCAGAGCTTGCCATGGTCATTTTCAGAGCCTGACGAAAACATTCTCCGAGAGGCCCAATTTGATAATTATGGAAAGCCCCACAACATCAAAGCGTACATGCAAAGAAGTGGGGATTATTATTACTTTTACCTAACTTTTATAAAAAACATGAGCTATGACGAAAAAACAAACAACTTCACAAAAGCAAAAGACGAGTCAGAGTCTATCTATAATACTTACAAGAACGTACTAGAAAAAGGCAATAACCTTATCTTATTTCTTGAGTACATGATGCGCGGTCTACCCCACTCAGCATGTGCCGAGCTGGCACGCGCAAACGCACGCGTTAGGAATGGAAAGCCAGCAGACTTTGGCTCCACCTATTTCGATGTCTATAAAACAAGTGGCGACTACTTCAATTCAAAAGGCAAAAAGCTCGGTACTTTTGCAAGCGAGGAGCAAGCAAAGAAAATAAGGCATGTATGGGTAAAAGTCCACAACCCATATACTGGTTCAGAGTTTCTTGTTGCGAATCACTACCGAATCAACGATTTTCGCACAAAAGAGATCGTTCAAAAAATTATGAATCAATATTCACGCTTGTCCGCAATGGAGCTTGACGAAGCAGTGAAAAGCGTTGCAAAAAAATTAAACGTCAGCGATGAAGACATCAAGACAGGCTTATCTGAAAATCGACATATCCCGCCTCATCTCCTTCTCTCATATCTTTCTGCTGGAGCGTCACTTGGCTCTGACAAACAATACCTTACCTCTCTTGACAAGATAAGAAACTCATTTGGAGAGAAAGCAGACAGAATCTGCGAAATCCTATCTCCACTGCTACGCGGCGGATATAGCTCTTCCGCTTTCATAGAATCAAAAAAAGGTGAATTAATTAAAAGTGGTCTAAATCAGACTGAGATTGCCATCCTGACCTCTCTATTAAAAAACGTTTCCAATGACCCCACATACATCTCACTTAGAATAGCCCCTCATAGGCTGTTGATTGCTGAAAGCAAAGCAGAACCTACTAAAGGCGAGCCTCAAGAAGTAGGCAAACCCCAAGAAGCCAAGTCTGAAACAAAAGAAAAATTTATGTATCTACCAATCTTTACAACAAAGATACCGCCTAGGGTGTATGAGGGCAGGACTATAAAATTTAAAGTTAAAGTTCCTGATGGGCCTATACCCCCCGAATTAACAATCGACTATCTATCACAAACAAGTGGAGCAGCCACCCAAAGAGAAGACGGAAAAATCGTATTTGTGCCCGAGGGTACAAAATGCAATTTTGTTGTAATCGGAAAAGACAGAGAAAATAATACCTATCTCTTCACCAAAGAGGGGAAACCAGTTGCAATATACAGAGATGGCCTTATCTATAAATACAAGCCAGCTTCAATGTTTAGAGGACCAAGTACAGGTGAGCAAATAGGGACATACGATCAAAAGTCAGAAGTTCCCACAATAACCGATAACCAATTAAAAGAACAGATTATTAATGAGCTCGTTGCAAGAAAGATTAATGAAAATGGCTTTGTTGGATGGTGCACAGAAAAAAACGGAAAAATTGAGCAAGGATTTAAAATAAAAGCCGCTCCCGGAGGCCATATTGTCAAAGTTTTATATTTCTTTCCTGAAAGGTGATTCGAATTCAGGCACAAAAAGAAGTTCCAACGGAAAATATCAAGGACAGACTAAAAGAAGTGGCTAGCTTAATACAATCCAACGAAAGAGAGAAAGCAAAATCCATCCTGTTAACTCTCCCTCCTTTAGATAACGTTCTTAAAGAAGCCTTTTCTTTAGCCAAATCAGAACGTAATGGTAAGGATATCCTCAACTCCATAGTTTCACTATATAACAGTGATCCAAGCGCCTTACTCAAAAATAAAGGCAAACAAGAACTCGAATATGCTCTTCAAGTAATCAACGATAGCCCCTACATCGAATTCCCGTCTATCGATGCGTTCCTTAGCTATAATTTGTCTCTTCTTTCACAGAATATAAAAGAACTTCTTGGCCAGACTCCTTTAGGTTCCTCACAAACCTTCAAAACCAACGAAAAAAATAATCTTGGTACTCGCCCCCATCCTATTCCTGGTCCTCAACCTACATATATCCTTAATTCAAGGCCTCAACTACATACTATAGTACTCAATTTATTTGAAGGATCGCGAGAAAATGCAGAAAGAGCATTGGACATAATTTCAAAGGCTCTTTTGAACCAGTTAAGGTCTGGCAAATTCCAGCCTCAATACGAAAAGGAACTTCTAGACTGCTTTCCTATAAGTTCTAAATCTAACCCTACCAACGAAGAGTTAAACGTATTATCTAATTTATTCGGTGTTCGTGAGGACAACTCGTATAATGAATTATGGGACAAGTTCAAGGATAATGTGAAAAGAGGGGACTACTTAGATATTTTGAATCTTCTTAGATCAGAATCCTTTAATCTTAACCTTATAAAAATGCTCGAGTACCAAGACGCTAGACTTAACAGGCTTTCTTTTGACCTTTCAGCCAATGTTGAAGTAGGAAAAGACTATTTCATACGATTTGGAGCTTTACATTATCCAACCTATAAATGGAGACTTGAAAATGGATACATTAGGTTCTCAAAAATAGATGCTGAAGTTGAACTTGGAGTAGGAAAGCGTTTCTTTCTTCTTACACGAAGCGCTCTACTGGGCTTTAGCATTCTTCATCCTGTCCCATCCCCTGCATTTTCCAGCTTCAAGACAAAGTGTTTTTTTGCCTACGATTTTTTAAACAATTCAATAAGGGGGCTCCGAACGCCAACTCTCTTCAGCTCTCTTTCCTTCGATAAAGAACAAAAGTTTTCTGCAGAGGCGGATATCTCAATACCTATTATTCCTCTTAACAAGAGCAATTCAACTTTAATAACCGCAGATACCTATGTTTTATTTGGAGAAGGGATGACACCCATCTATCTAGGCAAAGTTGGCTTTATTTTAAGGGAGGTATTTGGAAACACCGATATAACTTTTTGGGGAGGGATAAACCAAAACTCAACCAAACAATTATCTGTTGAACTTGGAAATAATAAAGTCACTTTTAGCTTAACTACGCTGTGGCTTGAGAAGATAAATCACCCTCAGTTAAAGCTCACCCTCGGTATCAATATTTAGGCCACACCACCAAGAGGTAATTTTTATGAACCATAACCGCTTCTTTGTTTTTTTGCTGGTGGCCGTTTTTCTCCCGTTTTCTTCAGTAACTATAAGTGGAAATCTAAACGATTTTGAGGCAGTTAGATACCCTGATGCCAATGAAACTTTTTTAACAGATATGTCCTACTCACTTTCTTTTACGGTCTCAACAGACTCTAGAGTCCTAACAAGCAATGCAGAGGCAGCAAATCTTCCAAACGAGGCATTCGTATGTCCCGGCAATATTCGTGCAACATTTTCCCCTTCATTATCATTTGCAAGAAGATATCTGACAAGCGTTGCTCCACTTCCTGAGCGTTGTAACTTGCCACTGCAATATCAGAGCCAACAAAGTGGAACAGCCCAGCTTAACAATGCACTTTTCGAGACCCTCAACTCTACTCCGTATCATCGACTTGAGCAAGACAATCTAGGAACAAGAACTATCTACACTGGGCTGGCCAATGCCGTTTTATCAGATTCCCAGAGAAACATATACTATTCGCAAAGATTTGACGAGCCGACATCTCCAGGTGCTGGAAACGCAGGGGTTCTTTGCACAGGCACTGCCACTATAATAAAAGATAACAATGAAAGATTTTCTTTTGATTTCCCTACCCACCCGTCAGCACTATTTCAAAACTTGCAAGCGCGAAGCGAACCTTATACCTTAGGGGCATATGTATCAATACTTGACTGCCACGGAATTATAGCTCCAAAGTGCAGGAGTCAGAACGGACAGATTGTAGACCCACTGCAAATACAAAAATTCATCTACTATACGGATAGCGACGCATACCGCTTGTCTACAGAGCGAGCTTCTCTGAGAATCTACGTGCGCAATCCCTCTGTCGCAGCAAGCGCAAGAATAGTTCAGATAAACAATCAGCCCCCTCCGCAAATTCTGGTTATCGATAGAGGCCAACGAATTCCAATAGAAATTGAGATTTCAAATTCTCAATCAAGTGAACCACGCAAAGTGCGAATAACGTCTATAGCAACAAATAACAATGCTGTTTCCATATCAATGGATGGCGTTCCGACTGCATGGATAGATGTAGGTAGAAGCTCAATCTTCACAGCCACTTTAACGGCCAATGCTGAGTACACCGGCCAGATTGCCATTGTAGTTTCCCTCGAAGCTGATGGTATAGTATGCGATGGCTCAATCCCAAGGCCCCGTCTATCTATTCCACTCAGCGTCCAGATAATCAGGCCTCTCCCGGATTTGGAAGTTGAGCATGTATCTCGCCAACCCTCTACACCAAACATAGGAGACAACATAACTTTCAGCGTAACAATCAAAAATAGTGGAAGAGGACGAGCAGATTCTTCTTCTGCCTGCCTCGTAATCACAACTCCGAATGGGCAGAGATTAGAGCCACTAATCCAGAACGTTGGCCCGTTAGAAGAAAACCAAACCACAAGTGTTAGATTTGCCTATGCTGTTCAAGGACCACAGGGTAGAACCCAGTACTCAATAAAAGCAGATTGTTTGAACCAAATTTCAGAGTCAGATGAGTCCAACAACGAAATTAGTGGGACGTTTTATGTTTTAGGGCGAGAACAACGAATGCCAAATATACGAGCTGAGGATTTAAGATTGCTCCAAGAACCACTGGTAGGCTCTGAAATTCAGATGGCCGCACTCATCAAAAACCACAGAGGCGAAGTGTCAGAATTTGATACCTGCCTCTTAATTACGAGTCCTTCTGGTCGGGCAATGAGGTACAGCCAAAACTTACCCCACCTTGAATCGGATGAGGAACGCGAACTTAGATTCAACAGTATTCCAATAAACGAGCTTGGGACATACACTGCAGAGGTTTATGCAGACTGCAATAATGATATCAGTGAGGAAAACGAAGATGACAATAGAGTAGAAAGACAATTCAACTCGCGGCTTTCTGATCGCCTTCCAAATCTTCAAGCAAGCCTAAGTGTCTCGCAGCGAGGCTTTATCTGTTCAGGCGACACCGAAAGGATTCTTTTGAGAATAGTAAATAACGGGACTCAAAACATAGAAAATGGATCTGGGTTTTCAAATCGACTTGTAATAATTGAACCAGATGATTCAATCTCATTTAGAGATTTTCGCGTTCAAGGTGGCCTCCAACAACGAGCCTCCACAAACTTTTCTCTCTTCTATCGCTTTTCTCAACCAGGGCCTTATACAATTATCGGCATTGCCGACAATGAAGAAACTATTTATGAGTCGGACGAGAACGACAATGTTGCATCTATTAGTTCTGAAGTTTCTAGAAACCTTCCAAATATCCGGCTTCAGAGTATATCGTACGAACCCGAGAGAAATATACTTCTTGACTCAACATTTTTAGTCAACGTTTTTGTTGAAAACAACGGCTGTGCCGACATACCTGAAAGAACAAATATAACACTGAGCGTAATAATACAAAACCAGCGTCATGGCAATACTCTCGAGCAGAAGATCTCGTACTTAGGAGGCCTTAGGCGCAACCAGACTTACGAATTTCAAGAAATTCCCTTTACCCTTACCCAGTCCTTCTCTGGCATGAACACAATAACTGCAATAGCCGATGAGCAAAATACAATACGAGAGCTTAACGAAAGCGACAATAGATTGGATACATATTTTTTTGCCGGAGGGGGCGCTAGAAGGGGGCCTACATGCATTATTCTGTCTCCTTCCCCCCCACTTTATCTTTCAGGCCAATATCACGACGTTTTTGTCCAATATTTAAATTATGTCCCCAATGGCCCAGTTTATTTTGACTGCGGCAACGGACAGCAAAGGATTGCACTCACATGCCAAGAAGTTGATACAGACGCGTTTTGTATAGCTCAATCCGCATGCAGATACGAAACAGAAGGCGTCTACACTGCCCGTGCAATTGGGCCACCTTCTGCTCCGATATGCCAACGAACAATAGAAGTGGAATTAGATGAATTTTCAATCTGCAATGCTTACATATAATGCTCTTACATATAACTCAAAAATATTTTTTTCATATAAACTTTCTTAAACTAAAGGCAAACAACAAAATCAAAATACCAAAATCCCGGCAAGAAGACAAATGAACAAATGAAGGCAGTATAGAAACCACAAGTGAAAGTGGAGAAGAAAGAGGAAAAAATTACCAAGCCAATGAGATGTTCGCCTCTGCTTGTTTAAAAGCGAGAGTAACAGGAAGAAGAAAGAAGAAAAAATTACCAAGCAAATGAGCAACAAGCTTCTACTTACTCTCACCTAATCTGAATCTAGCGTTTTTTCATGGCTTCCAGAACTCTGTTTTTTGCTATTTCCAGACCTGCTGCTCGCAAATCGTTGTCCTTATCCTTCGACTTCGCAATAGCAAGTCTCACGTTTTCTGAAATTTTCTCTTTTATCATTTTAAACATCTGCTCTTTCGAGCCTCCAATATACTCAACATAAGACGAGATTACCCCGCCAGCGTTAGCAATAAAGTCCGGAACTATCAAAACACCCCTTCTTATAAGCTTTTTTTCTGTTTCATAATCCATTGGAATGTTTGCAGCCTCAACAATTATTTTTGCGTTTATCCTGTCCACGTTGTCCTTATGTATGGCGTTTGGCCTTGCTCCAGGAATTAGAATATCGCATTCAGTCTCAAAAAGACTACTTGGGCCCATTACTCTGCATCCGTCCGGCCCCCCCTCTCTGCTGCACCCATCATAGGCAGTAACTGTTCCTTTTTCTTTCTTCACTTTCATCATCGTCTCATAATCAAAACCATTTTTGTTATACACCGCACCAGATGAGTCAGAGACACAAATGACTTTGGCACCCATATCAGTCAAAAACTTCATGGTGAATGTCCCAACGTTACCAAATCCTTCTATTGCAACCGTTGCTCCCTCAATGCTCATTCCCTTTGCCCTTACCGCTTCCAAAGCCGCATGCGCCACCCCATAGCCGGTCGAGCCTAACTCGTGTGGAAGGCCACCCATAGAAAGAGGCTTTCCTGTGCAAGCTTTCGGGTCTCCTATCTCATCAGCCAGGATTCCCATCTCATTTTCTGTTGTATTCATATCCGGCCCTGCACAATAGAGGGACGGAATTACATTTTTAAGGGCCCTTCCAAACGCCCTTATCAGCTTCTCTTTGTCAGCTTTCTTCGGATCAGCAAGAATTCCACTTTTTGCGCCACCAAAAGGAATCCCAGCCATCGCATTCTTCCAAGTCATTGTTCGGGCAAGAGAAGCTACCTCAGCCGTGGTTATATCCGGAACCATTCTTATCCCGCCTTTTCCAATTCCAAGGGCAGTGTTATCTATAACACAAACAGCATGCAACCCTATACTTACATCATGAACCTCTATTATCTTTTCAGGACCAAATTCATCTACTCTTTCATACATAAACAAGACCTCCTCCGACTTCCCTCGAAATTAGTAGCTATCTACAGACGTGCCTCTCTATATCACACGTTGAGCCAGGACAATCATAATCAGAACTACAAACTGCTGAGACGCATCTGTATTGGTTGGGTCCAGAGCCAAGCTCACACCTTTGGTTATATCTGCAATCAGAGTTCTTTGTGCAATACCCTGGTCTCAATCTACATCTGTGGGTCTCATCGTCACAGAACTCCCATGGAGCGCAGTTTGAACTCTCCGAACAGTAGCCTGGTCTATTTACGCAAATGTGCGTGTTTAAATCACAATTTTGCCATTCGTTGCAATGCTGATTATTGTCACAATAACCCCTTTTTGGTTCGCAGAGGTGTGTTGATGTATTACATGCTTGCCATCCCTTACATGGTGAGTCATCTGTGCAGTAAGATGGTCTTACAATGCACCTATAAAGTGCCTTATCGCAGAACTGCCACTCAGGGCAGTCAAGATCATTGCCGCAAAAGCCTTCCCTAACTATGCAAGTATGGTTTGCAAAGTCACACTTCTGCCATCCTCGGCAATCTATCTCAAGGTCACACCTGCCAGGAAGAGGCTTGCATCTTTTTTCTTGCGTACTGCAGAACTGATGAGCTTCACAATCGAACTGGTCAATGCAGTATCCTGGCTTTGGACTGCATTTGTGTTTTGTTGGATTACAATACTCAAACTCAGGGTCACACATTGCGTCAGAATCACAAAATCCAACTTTTGGAACGCACGTGTTGTTTCCAACTCTACATATTTGCCATGATTCGCAATCCGAGTCCATCGCACACCTCCCTTTCATGTAAGAACAGCGGTGGGTTTCTTGGTTGCAAACCTTAAGCGGTTCTTTTCCTCCATTATCACACTCAGAATTCTGCACACAATAGCCTTCTCTAACCACGCAGGTTCTTTTACTTTGGTCGCATCTCTGCCATTCCTGGCAGTTGTCATCAGAGACACACCCCTTCGAGACACAGCCAGAAAAAAGAACAAAACCAAAAATAAAAGCAAAAAAGTATACCCATCTCATACAAACACACTTGTCATTTATTTCTGCCAGATAAATTATTAAATAGTTTCTTATCTTTTTAAGTATCCGCTTATTATTTTATTATTCTCTTCTAAACCACCTTATGCCCCGTGAAGGCGGTCTTCTCTCCCTATACATCTTAAATAAGAAGTAGGCTATCGCGACAAGAGAAGCAGCAATTATAATACCAACAACTACAATAGCCAATCCAAAAATGAGGTTATTGTCAAAAGACCTTTTATTCTGCTGTGCCAACCTCAAAGCTTCATCAGCAAGCAAAACCGCTTTTTCCGGCTCAGAATACACATACTTTTTTGCCTCTGAAAGCTTGGCTTTTGGCTCATCAAAATCAGGTGCAAAAATGAGGCTTTCGTTGAGGACCTTTCCTATGAAGTCGTCAGTTTCGTTTATTTTTCTTTGAGCAACAGTCGTCCTGTTTTTCCTTTCAACTAATCTTTTTTGAGCGCCATCTAATGCGCTTTCAAGTTCTACAAGAGTATTTCTTGCCAAATACTCCTGTGAACTTTCCAAATATGTCCTCACCTGCAAAACCATCAGCTGCATGCCACTAATCCCCACATCAAATGAATAATTTTTTGCTTCTTTCTCAATCTCCCCCATCCTCTTCTCAAGGACGTCCAACCTCTCATAGATCACGCTTGCATTCGCAGAAGGTGAAGTTTTTGCCTCTTCGCCCGTTTTATTATTTTTATCCAACTTATCCATCTTATCCAACTTTTCTGAGCCATCCAAAATCTTGCTTGCCTGTGCGATTTTTCTTATTGCTTCATCATAAAGTGTTGCAGAAGTCGCTCCTCTTGCTTCGGACAGAAGCCTTTGCGCGTCTTGTATATCTTTTTCTAATGCCTTATCTCCTCTAGCCCTTAATGTATCTATTCGCATTTCCTCTTTTTGTATCTCGCTAAGAATTCTACTTGAAATCGTATTGCTCAATACCAAAATTTCGTTTTCAATTATATTTTTGCACTCAGAACCCCTATTTGCTGCAAGGGAGAACTCCTTCTGGTTATAGAGGGTTCTGACTTCTTCTGCGCAAATGAAAGCCCGTCTTTCTCCGAATCCAAAACTACGTGAGGCAAATTCTCGTAGCTTCTCGTATGCTGAAATATTTTCTTGAAAGGAAGCTAGCATTGATTCAATTCCCTCATCCCTACCACTTATATTTATAGAAAAAACCTTTATCTGAGCATTCCAAGTATCAGCAACGTAAAGAAGGGTCTCATTTACCCATACGGAGTGCGGGTTTGAAAATTTACATTCGTTCCCAGAGCATGAGCTTCTATCAACCATTCCAACAGGCTCTCCAGTGAGAGTAAAAGCAACAACCCTATTATTTCCCGTATCAGCCACAAACACATAATCCCCAACATATACTCCTCTGGGTGCAGCGAGAAAAATACCTCCTTTGCCCATGCCTATGGATCCTACAAAGCTTCCATTCAGACCAAAGATAGCAATCCTGTTGTTTCCAGAGTCCGCCACATACAAAAGGCCGTCTTTTACAAAAAGTCCGGAAGGATTGCGCAATTCATCATCAGACCCACTACTTCTGCTTCCTATCTGCCTCTCGTATTCATAGCTGTCTCTGCCCACTCTTAATACCACTATTCTGTGGTTCTCTGTGTCAGACACATATAACCGCTTATCAGAGGCAAAAACACCCATGGGTCCTCTTAGACGTTCGCCAACTTTAATCTCTATATCTCTAATCGCACCACCAACTATCATCTTTATCTTGTCGTTGCCAGTGTCAGCAACGATTATGTTCTCTCCATCAAATGCAAAAGCCTTTGGTGATGAGAAAATAAGCGGATTTCCATATGTTCTGCGAACCTCATCCCCACTTATCAGAACTAAATTGTTCTTGTCTGCATCAACCACGTAGACATACTCACCAGAAACAGCAACGTAAAACGGTGCCTTAACGCCGCTTGTTTTATAAACTCCACCGCCTGAACCGTTTAGACTCGTCTTATATAAAAATTCCTGCCCCAAGGAAAAGCTAAGACCAACAGACAAAAAAACAAAAATAAAAGCCAGCCTAACAATCAATCCCAAAACCTCTTTTATACCCTATAATTTTTTTTATAACTAAATACAGGCTATTTGCATCGAGGGTCATGTAATAACAAGCGATAGGAAAACTTTTAAATTCATCAACACTCTAATCCTTGAAAATGAAAATTCAAAATTTCTCATCATTCATTTTTGATTTGGATGGCGTAGTATATCGCGGCTCAACGCCTATAAAAGGTGCCCCTCAAACCATTGAACTCCTGCAGAAGAAAAAGTTGGACTTCTTTTTCCTTACAAATAATGCAACAAAGACGCGATACCAGTACCTAAGAAAACTTGCAAAGATGGGCATACATGTTAAAAAAAATCAGATTTACACTGCAGCTTACGCGGTTGCTAAGTATCTCTCCGACAACGGCTTTAAGCGCGTTCACGTAGTGGGGGAATACGGACTTAAAAAAGAAATTTCAAATTTCAACATCTCGTTATCAGCGGCTAGTAAAGCAGAGGCAGTAGCGGCTGCCCTTGACACAAACTTCACATACAAAAAAATGGGAGATGCTGCAAACGCGGTGCGGAAAGGAGCTTTTTTTATAGCAGCAAATCTCGACCCAACAAACCCAGTAGAAGACGGCTTCCTGCCTGGTTCAGGGGCAATAGTGCAATCAATTGCTACGGCCGCTGAACGAAAGCCTGACATGGTAGTAGGAAAGCCAAACACCTTACTTCTTGATGACATACTTGCAGAAAATTCACTCTCACGAAAAGACACAGCACTTGTTGGAGACAGGCTTGATACAGACATCCTACTGGCAAACAAAAGAAACATTTTTTCAATATGTGTTCTTACAGGCTCAACCTCTAAAGCCGAGATTTCAAGGTCACGAGGACTATATAAGCCAAAGGCCGTTATAAACTCTATTACAGAAGTCCTTCGATTTGTAAAATAAGTAAAATAAGTAAAATAAGCGTATTTCTAAAGCCGAGATTTCAAGGTCACGAGGACTATATAAGCCAAAGGCCGTTATAAACTCTATTACAGAAGTCCTTCGATTTGTAAAATAAGTAAAATAAGTAAAATAAGCGTATTTAGTCCTAAAACGGCGGCTCATCATTTCAGCTCAAAAAATTAGAAAATATAAATCCAGTTTGCAAATCTTGCATCCACATTTTTTTGTAAAGACAAGCCGCCTTATTAAGTAAAAATACATTGGAGTTGTCGAATTCTCTTTTGTTGCTTAATTTGAATAAACTGGTAAATGGCGCCTATCAGAAGGAAAACAAAAAAAGAGAAGAAAGAATAAAAAAGCAAAAATA
>JAWCQO010000007.1 GCA_038869735.1 Candidatus Anstonellales archaeon
AGGAATGTTGAAAAAGTAGGAATTAAGAAGAACAGCATTTTGTTTGTTTTTCATAGTGTGAATGAGTAAAGTGATAGGTGAAGTGATGTATAGAAGCTTTCTTGAAGCATATTTTAGAGAGAATAGCCTTGTGCGTCAACATCTTGAATCCTATAATAAATTTATTGAAAAAAAGATACAAGAGATAATTGAGAAAGCAGGACCAATCCAGCCATCTGTAGAGGGTTTTGAGTTAAAATTTGGCTCAGTAAGACTTGAAAAACCGATGATAGTAGAGGCTGATGGCTCAAGAAGACCCGTTTATCCCATGGAAGCTCGACTGAGAAATCTTACTTATTCTGCTCCTATCTTCCTTGAAATCATACCTGTCTTCAATGGAGTAGAGAAGAGGACTTATTCTGAAGTGTTTATTGGTGAACTTCCAGTAATGGTGAAATCAAAACTGTGCCATCTCGACGGACTTTCTGATGAGGAACTCGTTGAAAAAGGAGAGGACTTGTCTGATATGGGGGGTTACTTTATTATAAATGGAAGCGAACGCGTACTTGTTTCTATTGAAGATTTGGCACCCAACAGAGTTATGGTATCGCGTGAAAAGGATAATTCACTCATAACTGCAAAGGTTTTTTCAACAAGATTTGGATTTCGCGCTCGTTGCGTAGTTGAAAGAACTAATGAAGGACTTTTAAGAGTAGCTTTCCCCGCTTCACCAAAGGATCTGCATTTCACTTCCGTTTTGAGAGCGCTTGGACTTTCTTCTCGTGATCAAATACTATCGGCGTTTTCTGATTCAGATGAAATACGCGCAGATATACTACTCAATCTTGAGGTTGATACGACCACCAACAAGGAAAATGCGTTCGAGTATCTTGGCAAACGCGCTGCACCGGGCCAGGCTGAAGAGTATAGGCAAAAAAGGGCCGAAGTACTTTTGGATACGTATCTTCTTCCCCATTTGGGAACTGAACCGGAGCACAGAATAAAGAAAGCATATTACCTTATTAAAATGGCAGAAAAGGCGATTAAAGTAGCTTATAAGAAAATACCGGCTGATGATAAGGACCACTATGCTAACAAGAGGATAAAGCTATCTGGAGATTTAATGGAAGAACTCTTTAGATATGCCTTCCAATTTCTTGTTAAGGATATTGCTTATCAGGCTGGACGTGCTGATGCTAGAGGAAGAAGACTTGCCGTTCAGACCCTAGTAAGACCAGACGCATTGAGTGATAGAATACGCTACTCTATGGCCACAGGTAATTGGATTGCTGGACAGACAGGTGTTTCGCAGCTTCTTGATAGGACAAGTTTTCTCTCAACAATATCGCATCTTCGCAGAGTAATCTCCCCATTATCACGTAAACATCCTCACTTTAAGGCACGGGACTTACACGGAACGCACTGGGGTAAACTCTGCCCAAATGAATCTCCAGAGGGACCTTCTTGTGCTCTTGTCAAAAATCTGGCGCTACTCTGTAATGTTTCAACTGGAGAAGAGGAAGAGCATGTGGAATCTCTTTTGAAGAATCTTGGAGTATTTTTGTGAGGGACGGAAAAATGGCAAAGAAACAAAAGGAGGAGAAGGAAAAGAGGATAAGCGTATTTCTCAATGGACGGCTGGTGGGATTTCACGAAGATGGAGAAAGCTTGTATGTTGCATTGAAGGAACAGAGAAGGAAGGGTGTGTTGTCCCAGCAAGTAAACTTTTATTTGAACGCAAAGTTGGGAGAACTTTACATAAACACCGATAGTGGGCGGGCACGAAAACCTTATATAGTAGTTGAAAATGGAAAGAGCAAGCTCATTCCCTCAATTGTTGAACAGCTAAAAAGAGGGGAAATTACGTGGGAAAAATTGATAGAATTAGGGATAATAGAGTATTTGGACGCGGAAGAAGAGGAGGGAGCATACGTAGCTTTAAGCGAAAGTGAGCTTACGCCTGAGCATACACATCTGGAGATTGATCCTGTTTCAATTGTTGGGGTAACCGTGTCCATCCTTCCGTTCCAGGAACACAATTCTTCCCCTAGAATTACTATGGCTTGCGCAATGGCAAAGCAATCTCTTGGGACTTACACTACAAATTATAATATGAGAATGGATTCAAGGGCCCATATTCTTTATTATCCTCAGCAACCTCTTGTTCAGACACGACCCTATGCATTGCTGGGGTTTGCTGAGAGAGCGGCCGGACAAAATTTGGTTGTAGCTATTGCGTCTTATAGAGGTTATAATATGGGGGACGCAGTAGTAATGAACAAGAATGCTATTGACAGGGGAGTTGGGAGGAGTGTATTTTACAAAACATACGAAACGGAAGAGAGAAGATATCCTGGAGGCCAAAAGGATAAATTTGAGATCCCCCCTTCCACTACAACCGGTTATAGAGAAGAAGAGGCTTATAGGTTTTTGGATACAGATGGACTAATTATTCCGGAAGTTGAAGTTTGTAATAAAGAAGTGCTTGTAGGGAAAACTTCTCCTCCACGTTTTCTTGAAGAAGTAACAGTATTTGGAGTTGTAGAAGAAAAGAAAAGAGAGAATTCGCTTGCAATAAAAGTGGGAGAAGAAGGGATCGTGGATTCGGTTATGATAACTGATTCTCTTGCAGGAAATAGGATGGTAAAGGTTCGTATACGCTCAATTAAAGTTCCAGAGATAGGGGATAAGTTTGCTTCACGCCATGGACAAAAGGGTGTTATAGGACTTCTTGTACCTCAACAGAATATGCCATTTAGCAAGGATGGGATTGTGCCGGACCTTATGATAAATCCACACGCAATACCATCGCGAATGACGGTAGGTCATCTTTTAGAAATGTTGGGCGGAAAAGTCGCAACAGTTACTGGCGAATTTGTAGATGGAACTCCTTTTAGCGGAATGCGCGAAGAGGAACTTCGTGAAGTGATGAAAAAGGCTGGATTTGATGAATACGGAGAAGAGATTCTCTATGATGGAATCACAGGCGAGCAGATAAAAGCAAAAATTTATATGGGCGTTATTTATTATCAGAAACTTCACCATTTAGTTTCAAATAAGATGCACGTCCGCTCACGGGGACCGGTCCAGCTTCTTACACATCAACCAACGGAGGGGCGTGCGCGAGAAGGTGGCTTGAGATTTGGCGAGATGGAGAGGGACTGCCTTATTGGTTATGGTGCATCAATGCTTTTGCGCGAAAGAATGCTTGAGGAGTCCGATAGAACGATTGAACTCGTTTGCACGAAGTGTGGCTCGATTGCAGTTCACGACCATGTAAAGAATCGCGATTATTGCCCCGTATGCGACTCTACAAGCCTGGAGTATGTAGAAATGAGTTATGCCTTTAAGCTGTTGCTTGACGAGATAAAATCAATTGGGATCTTTCCAAGACTTATACTAAAAGATAAATCATAAATGGATGTAAAAGTGCTGTAATAAGAAGTGATGCTATGAGTGAAATTGTTGTACAAAAAATGGTGGATAAGATAAAATTTTCTATCTTTTCACCAGAGATCATTAGAAAGTTGTCTGCCGCAAAGATTACGATACCCGATACTTATAACGATGATTCTTACCCGATTGACGGCGGACTTGTTGATCCACGACTTGGAGTAATCGACCCGGGTTTGCGGTGTAAAACATGTGGTGGAAAGTTAAGGAGCTGTCCGGGTCACTTCGGACATGTCGAATTGGTCAGACCAGTTGTTCACCCTGAATTTGCAAAGAGCATTCTTTATGTTCTCCGCTCAACTTGTCCAAACTGCCATAGGCTGTTGTTAACAACAGAGCAGCTCCAGGAACTTGCCAGGATGATTGATGCAGATATAGAAGAGGAGATGAAAAGCAAAACAAGAAAATCTCCTCATTGTCCTCATTGTAGAGAAAAAATTCCAGAAATAAAGCTTTTGAAGCCCACTACTTTTTTCAAAGACAAGGATGTTATGTTGCCAACAGAAATAAGGGATTGGCTTGCTGCGGTGCCAAATGAAGACCTTCGAATTCTTGGTTTTGACCCTATTTACGCACGGCCAGAATGGATGGTACTGACGGTTCTTCTTGTACCTCCAGTTTCTGTGCGCCCCTCTATAACCCTTGAAACTGGAGATAGGTCAGAAGACGATCTTACACACAAACTTGTGGATATAATGAGGATAAATCAAAGACTGGATGCTAACATAAATGCAGGAGCCCCTCAACTAATAATTGAAGACTTATGGGAACTTTTACAATATCACGTAACAACATATTTCAACAATGAGACTGCTAATATTCCGCCCGCGAGGCATAGATCAGGAAGACCTCTCAAAACACTTTCTCAACGGCTTAAAGGAAAGGAAGGAAGATTCCGCTATAATCTTTCAGGAAAAAGAGTAAATTTCTCTGCCAGAACCGTAATTTCGCCAGACCCCAATATTTCTATTGATGAGGTCGGTGTACCAAAAGCTATTGCAGAAGAACTTACCGTTCCCCTTCGCGTTACTCAGTGGAATTTGGAAGAAGCTCGCCGACTTGTGCTTTCAGAAGACTACCCAAAAGCAGAGTATGTAACTCGAGCAGATGGAAAGAGATTGCGGGTCACAGAGACTACGCGACAAGAGATTGCTGATTCGCTTTCTGCTGGTTATGTAATTGACAGGCAACTCAAAGATGGAGACATCGTCCTTTTCAACAGACAACCCTCTCTTCATAGAATTTCAATTATGTGTCATTCGGTGCGAGTCCTTCCTGGTAAAACTCTAAGGCTAAATCCAATAGTCTGCCCACCATATAATGCTGATTTTGACGGAGATGAGATGAACCTCCATGCTATCCAGACGGAGGAAGCCCAAGTTGAGGCTGAAGTATTGATGAAAGTACATAAGCAGATAATTTCTCCAAGACATGGGATTCCGATTATCAAACCCCAAGAGGACCATGTATCGGGAGCGTATATCTGCACAAAAAACGAAACAGAATTCTCAAAAGCCGAAGCTTGTAATCTTCTTGCAATGGCAGGTATAACTCGCTTGCCAAAACCTGACAGAAAGGGAGGGAAATATTCTGGTAAACTGCTTTTTTCTATGCTTCTTCCAAAAGGATTGAATCTTGTCATAAAGGGGAACGCCGCAAAAAAGGATGTAGCGGAATATTATGATGATATAATAATCAAAGATGGCATTATTGTGTCTGGGGCACTTGAAAAGCGCTCCTATGAAAATCAGATACTTGAAAGAATAATCTCCATGCATGGTACAGAGGCTGCAAAAAGATTTTTGGATTATTCTACAAGAATTGCACTTGAAGTTGTAACCACTCGAGGAATATCAGTTTCACTTGCAAATTATTCCCTTTCACCCGAGGCTCGTAAGAAGCTTGAAGAGATTGATAGTGCACTAAAAGAGGATATCGATGCGGTAGTTACGAAATACAGGAATAAAACACTTGAGAGACATCCTGGCAAGACCCTCAAAGAGACGCTTGAGGACTACATAATGGAAATTACTTCAAAATACAGACAGATGATTGGAAATGTTGTTGAGAAATACTTAGGAAGTGAGAATACCTCCATAATAATGGCAAAAATAGGAGCACGTGGTTCTCTATTGAACGCAATCCAGATGAGCGGTTCTGTAGGACAGCAAGCAATAAGGTCAAGAAGACCGTATAGAGGGTATAGAGGTAGAACCTTGCTTCATTTCAGGCGAGGCGACCGTGGAGCGTCTGCAAGAGGATATGTTTCAAGCTCGTTTGGAAAGGGGTTAAATCCTGCGGAGTTCTTCTTCCATTCAATGGGTGGGAGAGAATCAATGGTTAACACGGCAATCAGGACAGCTAGATCTGGGTATATGCAAAGAAGACTGATAAATGCATTGCAAGATTTGGTAGTATATAGCGATAGATCTGTAAGAGATTCACGTAAGGTATTTGTTCAATTTGTATATGGGGGAGATGGTGTGGACCCTGCAAAAAAAGCGAGCTTAATCATAGATGAAACTGAAAGAGAGTGAATAAAATAGTGAGAAAAGGGGTTATAATGAGTGAGAAGAAAAAAGAAAGGGTAATAGAGAGTGCTTTGGTAGATCCTGGTGAAGCCGTAGGGATAGTAGCAGCGCAAAGTATTGGCGAACCGGGGACTCAGATGACAATGCGAACCTTTCACTATGCAGGTGTAGCTGAGCAAGTGCCAAGTGGGCTTCCAAGACTAATTGAATTGGTAGATGCAAGAAAGGAACCAAAAAGACCAATGATGGATATATTCTTAAAAGAGCCATACTGCAATGATGAAAAAAAGGTAAGAGAGGTAGCTGAAGAAATAGAGAGCACTCTTCTCTCTCAAATTGCACAGATACGCGAGGATTTTGATGACAAAAAGATAGTAGTAGAGATTAATGAAAAGGAGATGAAAAGCAGAGGTATATCCACTGATGAAGTTAAAGAGATGATAAAAAAAATCAATCCTGGTTCTGTTGAAATGAGAGAGCGACTTATTACGATAAAACCAAAAATTACGTCATTGCGCTCAATTAGAAAAATTACAAATAAATTAAAGGAACTTCACATAAAGGGAATTGAAAAGATATCAAAGGCAATGGTTATCAAAGGAACTGATAGGTGGTTCATTAGAACAGGCGGTAGCAATCTCTCAGCCGTTATGAAACATCCAAAAGTTGAATCTAAAAGAGTTTATACAAATGATATAAAAGAGATCGAACGGTTTTTGGGTATTGAAGCTGCACGCAACGCTCTTGTAAACGAGTTAAAACAGGTTCTAGATATGCAGAAATTAAGTGTAGACGTTAGGCACCTCATGCTTCTTGCGGATGCAATGTCAATGGATGGTACTATAAAATCAATAGGTAGACATGGTCTTTCTGGAGAAAAGGCAGGTGTGCTTGCGAAAGCTGCCTTTGAAGAGACAATTAAGCATTTGATAAATGCTGCAGCAGAAGGGCAATATGACAATTTGGTAGGAGTAACTGAGAACATAATAATAGGGCAAACGGTACCTGTTGGAACTGGAATGGTTAAACTTAAAATGAAAAGATTGCCTGAAAAGTAAAACAAAAAAGAAAAGCGGTGTTTTGTGTGGCTGTAGATATAGCAAAACAAATAAGGATGTGCGTTGAAACTGGAAAGGTCGGATTCGGTGAGCGTGAAGCCATCAAGGCTTCTCTTCTTGGAAGTGCAAAGATGATTATAATATCAAAAAATATTAAACCACAAATAAAGAGTGATCTTGAACATAATGCAAAAATTTCAAATATTCCAATAGTTACCTTTGACGGAAATGGCTATGAGCTTGGTTCTGTGTGTGGGGTCCCGTATACGGTTTCAGCAATATCTATTTTTGATGAGGGTAATTCAGAAATAGTTTCTACAATAAAAAAGAAGAAAGACTGATTACATGGTAGAACTTGATAATGATTCTTTGACATGCATCTCCATATTTGAAGGGATAACTGGAGCTAGAGTAAAGGACTGTCTGATACTTGAAAATGGATTTGCATTCATAGTTGAAAAAGGAAATCTGGGACAGGCTATTGGAAAGAAAGGAAGTGCAATAAATAGAGTTAGAACAGCTTTTAGAAAACCGGTTTATGTGTTCGAGGATGCCAGTACAATTGAGGAGTTTGTAAAAAATCTATTTATAGGGGTACCCATTAGGAATATAAATATTCACGAGAAAATGACTGATAAGATAGTATATATAACTGTTTCTCAAGAACATAGAGGGCAGATAATAGGAAAAGGTGGAAGTCGAATAAAGGTTGGGAGGGCACTTTTGAAAAGGCGCTTTGGCTGTGACATTCGTGTAAGCTCGAGGTAATCAAAATGGGAAAGGGAGAATATTCAGCTTTGGATTTGCTACGAAAAAGAAAGAAATTTCGATGGAAAGAAAAGGCGTGGAAGAGAAAGGCGTTACACCTAAAAGAGAAATACGACCCTCTTGAGGGCGCGCCTCGAGCAAAGGGAATCGTTATTGCAAAGAAAGTAATGGAACAGAAACAGCCACATTCTGGACTTATAAAATGTGTCAAGGTCCAGCTTATAAAAAATGGGAAGGTAGTGACAGCATTTGCACCTAGGACCGGAGCAATAAATTACATAGATGAACACGATGAGGTTGAAATTGAGGGCCTCGGTGGTTCACAACGTGGGCAAATGGGCTCGATTCCGGGAGTTAGATATAAAGTCTCAAAAGTTAACGGAGTAGATTTACAAATGCTTGTTCAGAAAAGGAAGGAGAAACCAAAAAGATAGTAGTAGTGATCTAGAATGGATGAGAAGGTTTTTGGGAAATATGAAGTGGGGGGTATTGAGATTAACGATCCCTCTCTAAAAAATTATATTCGGATAACTCCGCGACTTCATACGCACGGAAAACACGCCAAACGTCCCTTTGCAAAGAAGGAAGTATCATTGATTGAAAGGCTTGCAAACAAACTTATGCGCGGGGGTACGGGGGAAAAAACAGGTGGCAAAATAATTCGAACGCATGGAAAGATGCAGGGAAAAAAAACAAAGGCACTTAAAGTTGTTGAGAAAGCATTTGACATCGTTGCAAAGAACACAGGAAAAAACCCGGTGCAACTTTTGGTTGATGCTTGCTTAAATTCGGCTCCACGAGAGGATGTAACGCGTGTCTCTTTTGGAGGGGTATCTTATCAAGTCGCAGTTGATGTATCAGCATCAAGAAGGCTTGATATGGCCCTAAGGAATATTGCTATTGCTGCAATAATTAAATCCTTTGACTCAAAAAAGACACTATCTGAAGCGCTTGCAGAAGAGATAGAGTATGCCAGTAAAGGCGATGCAACCAATTCGTACGCTATAAAGAAGCGAGATGAAACAGAGAGAATTGCGCGTTCCTCAAGATAGGTAGATGCTTGGTCTATTTTCTTGTTTTTTGAGTGGTGTTTTTGTGGTAAGAAAAGAATATGTTGTTGAAGAAGTTCAGCGTTTGATGCATAACATAGACAATGTAAGAAATGTGGCTATTGTGGCTCATGTGGACCATGGAAAGACTACGCTTACAGATTCTCTCGTGGCTCGTGCCGGGCTCATATCAAAAGAACTTGCGGGTGAAATGAGGGTAATGGATTTTGATGAGCAGGAACAAGCCAGAGGGATAACTATAAAGTCAGCCAACATCTCTCTTGGTTTTGAAATGAATGGGCAGGATTACATGATCAACTTGATAGATACGCCTGGTCACGTGGATTTTGGAGGGCATGTCACGCGTGCTATGAGAGCGGTTGATGGGATAGTGCTAGTGGTTGACGCAGTTGAGGGTATAATGCCGCAAACTGAAACAGTCTTGCGACAGTCCCTCAAAGAAAGAGCAAAACCTTGTTTATTCATTAACAAAATAGATAGACTCATAAACGAACTTCAGCTGACACCTGATGCTATGCAAGCGCGTCTTCTAAAAATAATAGCGGGTATTAACAAAATAATAAGCGATTTTGCTGACACTTCGTTTAAGAACGAGTGGCAGATAGACGTAACAAAAGGAAATGTTGCGTTTGGAAGCGCTTTTAACAAATGGGCAGTTTCGATTACAGCTATGAAGCGGTTTAACATAAACTTCAAAGACATATATAATTATTGTCAAAAAGGGGATCATAAAACACTAATAGAAAAATCTCCGGTGGATGAAGTTATTTTAGAGATGGTTATTTCCCATCTTCCAAGCCCAAGAACTGCTCAGGTATATCGTATACCTGTTATATGGAAGGGAGATATTGAAAGCGAAGCAGGAAGAGCAATGCTTTCATGTGATATGAACGCCAAAACCATAGGCGTGGTGTTTGGAGTTGTAAACGATGAACACGCAGGAGAAGTAGCAGTGGCTAGATTGTTCGCTGGATCTGTTACAAAGGGAGATATGCTTTACTTAGCATCAAAGTACCGCTCTGAAAAGGTGCAGCAAGTTGCAATATATATGGGAAAAGACAGGATTCCTTGCGAAAAGGTCGTTGCTGGCAATATAGTTGCAATAGTTGGGCTACGAGACGTTTTTGTCGGCGAAACTATCTCCAGTGAGGAAATTTATCCTTTTGAGCAAATAAAACACTATTCTGAACCAGTTGTAACGAAATCGATAGAGGCTGCAGACTCAAAAGACCTTGCAAAGCTTATTGTTGCTTTGCGAGAGATATCAAAGGAGGACGCAACCCTTAGAGTTGAGATAAATCAAGAAACGGGGGAGCATCTTATCTCGGGGATGGGTGAGCTTCATCTGGAGATAATAGAATATAAAATTGTAAATGAAAAAGGCGTAAAGATAAAGACTTCCCCCCCAATTGTAGTTTATAGAGAGACTATCACAAACAGTGCAGGCCCAATTGAAGGAAAATCGCCCAATAAACACACAAAACTCAAAGTAATTGTAGAGCCTTTGGAAAAGAGAGTATATGAAATGATGGTTGAGGGGAAGATTCCAGACGGAAGACCCAAAGGAAAAACGATTGTCGAGCTATTAGTTGAGGGTGGGATGGACAGACAACAAGCAAAGAATGTTTGGGATATAAAAAATCATTCTGTACTTATCAACGACACGCGTGGAATACAGTATATGAATGAAATCGAAGAGCTTTTGATTCAGGGATTTGAAGAGGCAATGCAAAAAGGACCCCTTGCAAAGGAGAAAGTGGTGGGGGTAAAGGTTCGAATTGTTGATGCCCTAATACATGAAGACCCCGTTCATCGAGGACCGGCTCAGATTATACCTACAATAAAAAGGCCCGTATATGCTGCGATGCTAATGGCTGGTGTTACTCTTCAAGAGCCAAAACAAAAGGTCCTATTTCAGATACCCCAGGAGTATACCACAAATATAATATCACTTATAGGGGCGCGAAGAGGCCAACTTTTAGACATTGTTCAGGAGGGAGAAACGACAACTATAACTGCAAAACTCGCTGTGTCTGAAATGTTTGGATTTTCAAATGATGTAAGGAGTGCAACGCAAGGAAGAGCAATATGGTATCAAGAATATGCTGGTTATGAACCCCTTCCAAAAGAACTCCTATCAAAAACCGTTTCTGAAATCCGCAAGAGAAAAGGGGATAAGCCGGAGGTTCCAAAACCAGAAGAATTTATGGATTAGAAACATGTTATGTAGTAAGGCCGAGAAGTATTATTTTATTTTTATTGTTTATTTTTATTGTTATATTTCCAAAGATGTTTTATTTCCAGAGATAGACAATCATTACCCCAGGTTGTATTTTTCCATCATTTCCGTAGAGGTATACTGGTCTTCGTGCGATACCAATTTCTTCTACAGCTGGAGATGGTGAACGGCCAATTTCTATGTTATTGTTTCCATAAACGATTTCTATTTTGTAGTTTCTGCTGATACCTAAAACATTTTTTCCCATCTCATAGTTGGAGAAAACAAAGGCTCGAAAAGCGCGCACTTTTGCCAAGTCAATACGATTCTTTTTCTGAGCCACTCCAAATCCGATATATCTTATGTTTCTAACATTTTCGCCTTCGCTGAGTGCTGCCTCCCAATTATCTTCTCCTGGCGTAAGCAGAACTTCTGACAGCGATAATGCCTCTGCAAACAGGGAAATTTCTTCTTCTAAAACATCTTGTCGTAGAGGGAACCAATAAAAAAACAAGATAGAAAAAGAAAGAATTAGTATTAAAGTTGCAAGAATCGCATCAAAAGAGAAATACTGCCCCTTAACCATTATAGAGTCACCTTACCTACTACTCCTCTCCTCGCTTGGCAAAATTCTGCTAAACCTCTCATTTACATCCTTATAATTTTGGCTTATCTCAATAATCCCTTGCTTATTTTCAAGAGAGAAGTAGCCTTTGCTCGTATCGATTGATATAAATCCTAAATTATCCACAACAACCCCATTTCCTTCCTTACCACTAATTGATTTCGTATAGAGTGGGAATAGATAATTAAAAGAATTCCTGTCTTCCCATTCGATCCTTACAAAACCATCAGGTCCAAAGGTTGCGTTATAGGGAACTCCAAGAATCGTGGGTTCGAATTCAAAAACTCCAAAAAAGCCATTACCTGCACTCTGAGCAAATCGGATATTATCGGAAAACTGCATTGCGAGCTTCCCTGCTATGTTGCCTCTCCGCTGAGATGCTTCTTGAGTGTATCCGAAAAGAATGGAGGCCCCAACAACAGATAAAAGTAAGAAAAATAAGGAGACATAAACAAAAAGCTCCATTGAAGCCTGCCCTTGAAACTTGATTTTAGTTGGCATGACCTATTCTCACCGAATTGTCTCTGCTGTCGAACTCAAATATGATTTTTTTAATTCCTCCAGTAAGGAATCTTCCGGTCCGCAACCCGCGCCCAAGCTCTCTTCCTTCCCAATCTTTTATTTTTGCTTCTGATTTAACTATTATTTCTTGTCCCACCCCGTTGTAATCAACAGTGAAGATGATTTCATTTGTTCTTTCATCTATATCGAACGAGAGAAGATTCTGTGGAAAATGGATTGAGATGGTTTTCCTAGACCCCTTTCCTGCTGCATAAACCTCAAAGGCGGTTTGAGATATTCTTTCGGCACTCATATAAGTTTGGTTGAGTGATAGGTCATCTAAGCGCTTGTTTACTTCCAAAAAGAAAAGAAAAGCTATAGGCACAACAGAGATGAGAATAAAACCTAGAAGGATGAGCGTTTCAAGGGCGATCTGAGCTTTTATAGTGCTCCCAGAGATGTCGTCACTTAACATCTTCCTTCTCCACACACCATGGTGTGTTGGTCAATTTCATAAAACTCAATGCTTTGGCGGTCTAAGCTAAAGTGTCCTATTGGGCTTTGTGCTTCTTCATCATTACACATTGAAGGTGTCTTACACCCGCTCAGTCCTTTTATACGAAAACCTGATATTCCAGTAAGATATTTGTAGTCAACTCTGCTATATCTGTCGTGAGTTTCTTTCAGCTCATCGCGGAGTCCTCCAAAGGAGATTCCCACAAGGAAGGTTTCTATCCCATATCTACTAGAAAGATATTCTCCACCCTCCAAAAATCGCTGTAAAAACGATGGTGCGCCACTGTTTTGGACATAGAGCTGGCATAGAATGACTTGTCTGAGTTTTTCAATATCGTATATGTGATATTTGGCATTGCCGTGAACAACGTTTGTAGATATCAGAACGTATGTATTTACAAAGTTTCTAAATGAGCCTGTTCCCGAGACGAATGGTTTTTCGCCGGTGTTTTCATTAAAGTTGCGTGTTTCTATTATTAGGGCATCGGCCCGAGATAGCTTTTCTTGAAATTCTCTTACCTCCTCTGCTCCTGCTCCAGGTGATATCCAATTCGTAAGCCATATCACATCTTCGTATCTTGGTTGTGCTCTTGGGTCTAATACAACTTTCCCGTAAAACCAACTTCTTCCATTATCCAATCTTCCCAACTCTCCTTCTTCCTCGCTAACAAGCTTTAATGGGCGTATCTCATCCAAACTATCAACATCGGGTTTATGTAATATTGGGCGGTATAGTTTCTTATCTTGTCCGGGATATAGCCTTTGATAAAGCCTTCCAATAAGAGGGTCAGGGGTCCCATCTATTGGCACAGACGCTTCAGAATGAACCGTTTTTGATAAAAACAGTTTGTTTTCAAAGTCAGTTATATTTATGTCAACATCAAAGCGTATTTTTAATGTCCAGGCGTCTTGCTCGATTATTTCTAAATTTTTGAGGTTTCCAGATGAGAGTATAGCACCAAGTTGATTTGCACTTTTATTTAAGTTTGCAAACCAGCCGCTGAGAGTGGAGACTGATTTTTCTTCGGGTGTGTAAATAAATGATTCACCTTGAATTTCTAGACTGCCGTTTTCAAATAGCGATGCTATTGCTGCTTTTACAGAATCAACATTTCTCCCTTCAAGCCCCCTATTAGTTCTAATTTCATAGTCTGAGAGTCTACCAAAAGAGCGATAAAGTGCAACTGCTGAGAAATTGCTTATTGTTGAGTCAGATATCTGATGAAAAATAAATTCGATGGAGTCGGTTTTTAGTTTTGATGATAGTCGTCTTTCGTTTAGTTTATTCTCCTCTGCCCACAGCATAAGAGTCAATATCATGATTGAGATAAGGACTATAAATACTGAAGTGAAGAGTATTCCTTTTGAAGTGAGGGGCATTCTTTTTTTTCTCATCATATATACACCGTTAATCTTATCAGCCCAACATATGTATTGCCTGGATTATAGCTTCCGGATGGTTCAAAACATATTGCTGCATCTTGTGCACAGCTTATTTGAACCTCTCCGGGAGGTTGGATAAAGCCACTCACCAGTGTTGTTGACGAGACTTCAAATTTTTTAGACACACGAACATGGTTAGATTGCAAGTCAGATGCAGTGTCATAGCAAGTTATCCAACTGTTAGAGACGGGATTGTAGAAATCGAACCTAAAACCGTATTGGGGGGGGATTATATCGTTTATTAGACTGATCGGTCCTCCTCCAATATTAAGATGAACGCAGTCACCGCGAAAGGCAAGCCTTCCTAGATAGTCTATACAGGAGATTGAGTTGCATTCTGCCGCAGTAAGTAGAGAGAGGGTGTCCCTTGAAAGGTAATACGCTTGCAGGTAAGCTGAGTAGTGAGTAGATGTTGTTGAGTGGACCATAAAAAGGATATAGACAGCAATCAATACAATTATGAGTGCTACAAAAGAGTCGATGGTAAAAACAAATCCCCTCTTCAATCTGTCCACCTAAAAATATATTTCAATTTCTTGCTTTTGACTTAATAATAAAAGAATTTCTTTAATAAGCCCTCCAACCCATTTCTCTCCAAGCAGGCCGGTGAAAAAGCCGGTGCTGGGTTTTTCAATTTTACATATGCGAGGGGATTCGCTTTTGATGTCGGCAAGTTGACTTGCGGTTTTTAGCGCATCGTCCTTTCCTCCCACCATATCCACAAGCCCTATATCGTATGCCTGTTTTCCAGAGAGGATCCTGGCGTCAAAGGCCTTTTGGGGGTCTTTGAGCTTATTACTTCTCGCTTCTATTAAGTCATGTTTAAATCCTTCGAAAACCTCGTCGACTATTGTTTGGAGAATTTCTTTTTCTTCATCTGTCAACTTTTTTGTTGGGTCTGCAATACCTTTGAACTTTCCACTTGTTATTAATGTTGAATTAATTCCTATATTCCCAAAGAGATTTGTGACTTCCATTATTGTTGAACGCACACCTATACTCCCAGTTATTGCATCACGTTCTGCTACGATATAATCTGCACCCATTCCTGCATAATAACCTCCAGAAGTAGCAATTTCTCGGAAGTAAGCAACTGTTGGCTTTTTTGCACTTCTAAGCGCGTTGTAAATTTCTCTTGCTCCGACGGGTGAACCGCCGGGGGAGCTTATAGAAACAACTATGGCACCTACTGATGGATTCTCATCCGCCGTCTTGATTAATTTTGCTATTTCCTCTGAACCCGCAACCCCTTCAAAAAAGAGGGTTGGGGGTATGCTCTCTGACTTGATCTCACCTTTTATTTCAATTAATCCTATACATTTTTCACTTAAGACATTGGATATCCCAACAAATGGGAGCAGAACAAGCAATAACAGTAGCAAAGCCACAATCAGAAGACCAAACGAGCCTCCGAACGTTATCTTATTTGGCTTGATTTTCACATAGATCTCCTCCTTCCTCTGATTAAGATTTAGGGTGATCCAATAAAAAGCTATTTGAGATATAAAAATCCATATGCAAGATTCATTTGAGAGCATAATCAAATTAGTTTTATTTATTCTACCCGCCTACTTTGCAAATTCAACGCCAGTTTTATTTGGAGGTGGAAAACATCTTGATCTTGGAATAATGTTTATAGATGGAAGGAGGTTATTTGGAGATGGGAAAACTATAAGAGGATTTTTCTCTGGAATTTTGGCAGGCGGTATTGTTGGTGGGCTTTTGGGCATCATATTGCCTTTTACTTCTTTGTACCTCCTAAGGAACTTTTGGGAGTACTTGCTAGCAGGGTTTGCTTTAGGAACTGGAGCTATGTGTGGTGATGCCTTAGGTAGCTTCATAAAAAGGAGGTTGGCTATTCCGTCTGGTCAACCATCATTTCTTTTAGATCAGCTTACTTTTTTGATTGTAGCAATTGTCTTTGCTTATCCGTTCGCAGACGGTTTATATTCTGTCCCTTCGCTGCTATTTCTATTTATTCTTACCTATTTTCTTCATGTAGGATTCAACATCTTGGCAAATAAAATTGGTTTGAAGAAGGTGCCCTGGTAGAAAAAGAGACTATTTTTTCTTTTTGGATATTTTTTCCAACTTTTCTATTGCCTTTTTTAT
This sequence comes from Candidatus Anstonellales archaeon, assembly GCA_038869735.1. NCBI lineage: Archaea > Nanobdellati > Microcaldota > Candidatus Micrarchaeia > Candidatus Anstonellales > Candidatus Anstonellales archaeon. The sequence continues at coordinate 16,275 of JAWCQO010000007.1, forward strand.
TGCAGCATGTTTTTTCTTTTTGAGCTCTTCCTTTTTTGCCTTGCTTTCTCTTTCATTTTCCTTTTTTTCCTTAATTTTTTGAACTTGTGGAGAGAGGATTATTCTGTCTTCGCTCTTAGTATCTTGGGTGTCGTAATCGTATGTTGAAGGTTTTATTTTTTCTTCCTCCTCCTGGAGGCGCCTAATAAATTCTTCGGTCATTTTTCTAATTTCCTCATCAGAGAGCTCCTCTTCTTCCTCATCCTCGGCAGGTGTTGGCGCCTCTTCAAGATGCGTGACGTCGCGCGTCTCGGAGCTTATACCTGTGCTTGTCTCTTGGGGCTGGATTATTACTCCTTGCTCTCTTTTTTTTCTTCTATCCGCAAGTATTGATCTTGTTTGTTCTATTGCGCTGCTTTCGGCTACGTTCTCCTGTTCCGAATCTTGTGGTTGTATCTCCTTTTGTAGGGGTTGTTCTTTATCCATGGAGCTAGGAAGGGATTGGGGATATTGTGATTGGACCTCTTCCTCTTCTTCTTGTCTTAAAGACAAGAAAATTCCGATACCCAGCAGGATAGTTGCAATTATTATCAGGCCAGCTATTATTCCTGCAAAATCGCCAAGATTAAAATTAAAGAAGCTAGAGACGTTTTCCTCCTTCTTTGGTGAAAGTTCTGCTGTTGTGAGATAGACAACTGGTTGATTTGCTTTTGTCTGGGGGGCATTAAGAAGACGTAGTTGAGGAACACGGTATGAATATATTCCTTCTTCACGAGCTACAAAATCAACAACTCCGTTCTCATTCGTTTTTATTTTAAGTGCTTTTCCCGTCGGACTTATTATGGTAACGTCGATTCCAATATATGGGATGCCCTGTTCATTTTTAATGGAAACTAAGACGCGCTCCCCAACTAAAACATTGGATGGAGCAGTTATTATTGCCGTTAATGGATCTATAGATATTTCGGGTTTTGGAAGGGTAGCCAATTCCTCTCTGCTAAGCTTAGCTGGTATTTGGATCACAATGACGAACTTCTCTCCGGGCATAAGGCTTTTTTTGCTGTGTGCTATTTTTCCCCATTCAAAGGAGGTTGGCACCGGTTCCCACGTAATACCACTCATTTGTTGGAGATTTGAACCGCTCGAAAGAATCCTCGAGATATCCTGGCTTACATAAAGATTTTTGCGCTCCAGCGTTCCTGAGTTGTTAATAGAAAGAATTATGAATGTGTAGTATTGATGGATGGCTACGTTTAATGAATGGCTGATTGATGGTTTATCTACAACTAAGATTTGGCGTATTACTTCCAAGCCGCCAAAGTCTGAGTAAGTCTGATTGAAAGCAAGGATTGTCTGGTCTGGGGATTTGCTTATGACTAGGTTTGAAAATATAAACAGAAGGGATACGACCAAAATAATTATATTTTTCATTTATAGCCCCCTTGTTCTTATTCAACTTCTTCAACATAATTAAGATTAATGTCTTATTTAAATCTATCGTATTTAGTGGAATTTCGTGATATTACTTAATCAGTAGGAGTCTTCCCTTTGACTCAAGAAACAGGGCCTGCCCAGTTCCATCTTCAGTATCTGCTACATATGCGCCTTCAACTATGAGGTGGTCTCCCACATTAATCCCCTTTCCGCGCAGCTCTGGAAGATATAAAGGGAATTTTCCGGTATTATCGAGAATGAGCAACTTCAGCAATTTTGTTTTTCTTTTCCCTTTTGTCAAATCCACTTCATTCACTTCAGCTACCGTAACCTCTGAGGTCTTTATTTTTCTCATGCCTGGTCTGAGAGATGAAAGAGGAGTAGGCGCATTCTTTGCTTTTTCTCTAGCTGCCTTAAATGCAGCCTTAACTGCAGAAGTCATTTCGGCAATCATCTTTTTCTCCTCTAGAAGAAGTGCTTTCTCATTAATCTCTCCTTCAGATGCAAGAAGATACGCTCTTCTAAAAGCCTCTTCATAAACCGAGGTCTTTTGTGTTTCTTCTAAGATACTTGTACTTGAAGCAGATTCGTGAATAGTTTCTTGTCTTTCTCTACCTTCCGTAATTTCTTTTATATCCAAAAGAGGAGAGTGAGACGGCGAAGTAACGGTTTTTGGTGGAGCAATTTTTTCTTTGTCTTCAAACTCACCTATCGGCTCAATTGGGGAGAGGATTTCAATGTGGTCTTTTAAGACTGTTTGCTTGACATCAGAAGAAACGTCTTCGACTTTAGACTGTCGATGCTTCTTTTTCTCAGAGAAAAGCTTTTCAAGACTTGACATTAAACGGCGTTTTGTTTTTTTGTTTGTAAATAACTTTTCGATAGAAGGGAAGAGCTTTTCTTTAACATCGGTCTCTGTTTCGAGTCTTTCTGCTTCACTTTGAAGGAAAAGTTTTTCTATTGACATCACATCTTCTTTTTGCTTTATCCGTGAAAGTACTTCTTGGGCGGCTGCTCTAACTTTTTCATCTTTATCGGAAGCAAGTTCTAACAACGCAAAAACAGCACCGGGCTCTTCCAAGATAGTAGAAAGTTCTGAAACCACCCTCAAGCGCACATTTGGATTTGAATCGTAAGATTGAGAAATCAGTCTATCTACTCGTTTTAGACTCTCACTCCGCATAATTCTCCCAACTACTTAACTAATGAGATATTTTTAAAGTATTATATACATATTGTGGTTATTGTGGTATATAAGTCTGTTTATTGAGGTTTAGGCGTAAGTTTGCCCCAAGCCATTTTTTAGAGATTAAAAGAAGTGGGAGGTTGAAGTTTTCCAAAAAATAAAAAAGAAATTATTTAAAACTTATCATAGTTAATAATGTTTGCCTAAGAAATTAGGTGAGTGGGAGGCGGGATGGAGCCTATGGGTGTACCATCTCGCTTCTTTTTTATCTAAAAAGCAACCAGTACCGGAACAAAAAAATTTTAAATGGAGTGGTAGAAAAAAGCAATTGTTTGCTCTTTTTCTTTTTAGGGTTAGTGGTGATTTAATGGAAAAAGGACTATATGATGAAAAAATGAGGCAACTTCGCACTGGTACTACCACTGTGGGGTTGACTTGTAGTGATGGTATAGTTATGGCCGCAGATAAGCGGGCATCGATGGGGTATTTTATTGCTTCAAGAGAAATTGAGAAAATATATCCAATAGACGACCATTTATCAATGACTATTGCTGGCTCGGTAGCTGATGCGCAGACGCTTGTAAGAATAATGCAAGCCGAAGCAAAATTGTACAAGCTTAGAGAAGGGAGATTGATGAGTCCAAAGGCTGCAGGGCATGTCCTTGCTGCAATAATGTATCAGTATAAATTCTTTCCATTTATGGTGCAAATACTTATTGGGGGCATTGACAATAATAATAGTGCCCAAATTTATTCTCTTGACCCATTAGGTGGATTAACGGAAGAGGCTTACGTCTCTACGGGAAGCGGTTCGCCTATCGCATATGGCCTTCTTGAAGCCCATTACGAAAAGGGTAAAAGCGTAAAAGACAACCTTTCATTGGCTGCAAAGGCCGTGTCAATTGCAATGAAAAGAGATTGCGCTACAGGCGAGGGTGTTGATTTGGTGAGCGTAACGAAAGCAGGCTTCAAAAGATACAAACCCGAAGAGATAGAAAAGCTTCTTTCACACTAAATGAGCTCTCGAATATATGATTAGCGACTAGACGGAGAGGTTAAAGGGATACGCCTCTCCTAAAGACAAGTTGCAAAACCAACTTAAAAGAGACATAAATTTGACAGATAAGCAGAAAAGTGACAGACTTAGATAGACAATAGGATATACGGAAATCTGGAAGAAAGTCGAGAGTAAGAACAGTTGATTGTACAGGAAGTAAAAGAGGCCGCATTTCCAATTTTTTGACGGTAGATTAAAGTGGTAAATTATTTATCAGAACGTTTTTGTATATCACCCCTAATCAGAAGTAGATTTAAGAGGTAGGTAAATTTGAATTTAAAAGAAATAGAGAAGAAGGTTGTGGAGCTTATTCCACCTGAATGTAATTTAGAAAGAGTTGAAGCTGAAGGGCTGGATATTGTTCTGTATCTGAAGAACATAGGACGGTTTTATGAGGAGGATCAGTTAATTAAAAAGATTGCTGGAGTTGTGAGAAAAAAAGTCCTTATAAGATCCGACTCTTCTATGTTGACAGAACCTGAGAAAGCAAAAAGAATTATTGAGGAACTTGTTCCGAAGGAAGCCGGTGTTTCATCAATTGTATTTGACCCTGTCTTTTCAGAAGTCAATATTGAGGCGTTAAAGCCAGGCCTAGTCATTGGGAAGGGCGGAGCGATGTTAAAAGAGATAATACAGAAAACTGGTTGGGCACCACAGATTTTGAGGATGCCAACGATCTCGTCATCTACAATCTCGGGAATAAGGAAGTCAATGCTAAAAGAAGCAACTGCAAGGAAAAAATTTCTCATTTCTCTTGGAAAGAAGATATGCTCTGACGTTCCAAAAAGCGATTGGCTAAAGGTCACGGCACTGGGAGGATATAGGGAAGTTGGACGTTCCTGTACTCTTCTTCAGACCACAAACAGCAGGATATTAATTGATTGTGGTATAAATCCCGAAACTTCGGAGCCAACTAAAGCTTATCCTTACTTAAATGCTATGAATCTTTCTCCATCTCAAATCGATGCAGTTATAGTAACTCATGCCCACCTTGATCACACGGGATTTATACCCTATCTATTTGCTTATGGTTATGATGGGCCCGTATTCTGCACTCCTCCTACAAGAGACTTGATGGTCCTCTTGCAAATGGATTATCTTGACCTAATGAGCAAGTATTCAAACTATCCTGTGCCTTATTCTGTTAAAGACATCCAAAAGCAACTTGCACACACCGTTACTATAGATTATGGAGAAGTGATGGATGTTACTCCGGAAATAAAACTTACATTTTATAATGCAGGTCATATATTGGGTTCAGCACAAGCACACCTTCATATTGGACAAGGACTCCACAATACGATTTTTTCAGGTGATATAAAATACGGTTTTACTAAGCTTTTTGACCAAGCAAATACTGTCTTTCCGCGTGCAGAGACTTTCTTTCTAGAAAGCACTTACGGTGGGAGAAACGACGTAACTGCTAGCCGATTCGAAGCGGATAAAAATTTGATTTCCGAGATAAGCTCAACCTTGCAAGAAAGGGGAAAAGTGCTGATACCGGTATTTTCTGTTGGAAGGTCACAGGAAATAATGCTTGTATTGGAAGAACACTTCTCAAATAACACAGATTTTAATTTTCAGGTTTATCTAGACGGGATGATTTTGGAGGCATCTGCGATTCATACTGCTTATCCGCAATATCTACGACACAACCTCCAGAGAAGGATTCTTTCTAATGATAGCCCATTTGAATCGGAGATATTTGAGATAGTAAAGAAAGAACGCAAGGAGATTGCTGAAGGAGAACCTTGCGTAATTCTTGCACCTTCGGGCATGCTATCTGGAGGGCCTGCTGTGGAGTTTCTTAAGTTGTTAGCAGATAATCCAAAAAACAAGCTAATATTTGTAGGTTATCAGAGCGCACTTTCGCTTGGAAGAAAACTCCAAAGGGGGTTGAAGGAAATTCCTCTAAATGATGGAAACGGAAAGACAGATACACTTCAAGTAAATATGCAAATTTCGACTGTGGAGGGATATTCTGGACACTCGGATAGGCACCAGCTTTTGTCATTTGCAAGAAATCTGAGGCCTACGCCTGAGAGGATATTTACCCTTCATGGGGATGAGAATAAGGCAGATGACTTGGCAGGTACTTTGAGCAGGATGATGAGAATCGAAGCTAGAGCACCGATGAATCTTGACGCCATTAGGCTCAAATAATCACCGCATCTTATCTGCAAAGAATATTCCACCAGCCATTCCAAAAAACGAATAGAGGAGAAGATTCAAAAAGAACTTCTCGGCTATTATGCTTGTAGAAAGACGCCTCTCAAGCCCTATTGTGCTCATTGTCTGTTCTATCTCATCTGTCTTCATCGCTGGCTTGGTGGCTTTTATAAATGAAAAGACGCTCTCTGCAAAAAGAGTTGAAAACGTTATAAGTAGAACGATGGAGACAAAAGTAGCTGCTATGCCTACGAGTATACCAACTTTTGCTCCCTCTGTCTCACTTATTCTATATTGAAAAAAGCCTTCCATTCTCAAAAATGCAATAGCTGTTGCGGATCCTAATGGGAGAGTTATAAAGAAAAGTAGATTTATAACAGGGATACTTGATAGTAGTCCAGCAACAAGACCACCTAAAAGCATAGGCATTATCATATCCGCACCATGTTCCTTCATTATTGGTAAAGAGCTGTCATGCGGAAAAAGAAGTCGCATAAGCCTTGAAAGCTCGTTCCAAAGTACTATAAGGTCTAATCTCCCTCCGTCTTTTATTTCTTTTTTTGTGGTCGTTGAGGAGTGGAGTTCTTCCCATTTGCGATATTCTTCCAAAAGCTGTTTGCTAATTATTCTGTCAGAAACGAAACCTTCATAATCAACCTTGTTTGCACACCTAAAGCAAACTAGCTTTCCATGCTTTTCTCTTGCGCAGTCTAGACAGATGGCTTTTCCGCAATTTACACATATACCTACTGCTTCGGCTTCTTGATGTCTGTAACATCTCATGCTTTTCTGACCTCAAAGAACGCTGTGTAAAATTCATTTAGTATCGGAATCAAATAAAAAGGCACTACGACGCCAGCAGTTAAACCCGTGAGTATCCTAACGATGTTGGAACTTTCATACAGAGTTAGGAGTTGAGAAGTCCCATCTATTGCCATCGGCATAAGTAGGATAACAAACAACCAAGGAGGAGGAATTTCTTTTCTCTCAACTCGCCCGAAGAGAGGAAAAAGAAGGCCACCAACAAGTAGTCCCGTATAAATACCAACATCTCTTGCGCATACTGGCAATTTATACCCTATTGCATCATCTTTTTCTACTGTTGGAGTCATCCTCCAATCAAGGACAGAGGAATCTTTTGTGCAATCTTCAAGAGAATAAGTGCCTCCACGGAGGAAGATGCAAAGAGACCGAGAATTTATTTGATGGCAACCCAAGTGATAAAGAGGGTAAGCCTTGGCTGCAAGTGGATTATTCCCCATCTGCAAAAAAGGCACTAATATTATAGAAATCAAAAAAAGGGCTGTAGACGCTATGTAGAGGATGTATGGAAGTTTGTTTCGTTGCATACTTCTTTATATCTCTCTTACTTTTATAAAGAATTCCTACCAAAATAGAGACGACATCTAACAGGGCCCGTAACTCAGCTTGGCTAGAGTGTCTGGCTTTTAACCAGAAAGTCATGGGTTCAAATCCCATCGGGCCCGCATCCGCATTTAAGATTATAGATAAAGGAGATAAAGTATGAAGAGATTATTTGACGGCATATTTTTGGTTGGAGGAAGAATTGCTACAAAAAACCTTGTCCCTGGAAAAGGGGTCTATGGAGAGAAGCTTATTCTGGAGGGAGGTATTGAGTATCGGGTATGGGATATATTTAGAAGCAAGCTTGCAGCTGCAATAAAAAAAGGGTTGAAGGGGATGCCAATTAGATCGGGGTCAAGAGTTCTTTATCTTGGAGCAGCAAGTGGCACTACGGCTTCTCATATTTCAGATATAGTAGGAAGAGAGGGAGTTGTATTTTGTATAGAATTTGCGCAACGCCCTATGCGAGAGTTAATTCATGTTTGCGAGGCAAGAGAGAACATGATTCCCATCCTTGCAGATGCAAACCATCCTGAAAGATACAGTGAAATTGAAAACGTTGACGTCATTTATGAAGATGTAGCACAGGCAAATCAAGATGAAATATTAATTAAAAATTCCCAAGCCTTCTTGAAGGAAGGAGGTTATGCCATGATTGCTATAAAATCCCAGAGCATTGATGTAACTCAAGATCCTCACAGAACTTATGAGAAAGTGAAAAAAAGTCTCTTAAGCAAGTTTACTATTTTGGAAGAGATCGAATTGTCGCCTTATGATAAGGACCATCTCTTTTTGCTTTTAGAGGCAAAAAAGTAAGAATGATAATTGCTAATTCTTCTTTCCAAATTCCTTTAAGAGAATTCGATGAATGCCACTTCCGTATTGCATTGCCTTTTTTGGACGCATACGTGCAGAATCAGGGACTCCAAGAAGCATTGCGGATTCTCTCAAAAGCGGTTTTTTGTTTTCTTTTGTTCCGATTCGCTGAGAGAGAGGTAGCGAAAGGACAAACTCTATTAGGGGAGAGTAAAGGAACGGGTATATGGTTATAAGGTTAAAGTAGTTTGCCGTTGCATCTATTCTTTTGCAGTCTCCGTATGGTAGGTATCGTATCTCCTCCTGTAAGATTCTTTCCAGATCCACTCCTTCTTTGAGGTAAGTAAAATATCGATCATAACCTACGAATAGCTCTTCTGAACCGCTCCCAAAAATTATGTGTGAAAAATTCTTCTCCTTTGCTTTTTTGCATGCAAAGTAAACGGGGACCATAAGCTCAACTTTGAGAAATTCTCCGGGCATTATTTTTTGGCACAGAGAATATGCAGATATAACTTCAGCATAAGTAGGGCAAACTTTTTCGTGCGGTAAACCTAAATCTTTAGCAACAATGATAGAATTTTTAATGTCTGAACTGTTTTCCATGCCTACGGTTATGAGGAGTACGTCAAAACCCATATCTCTAGCAGCTTTTGCCAAAACTGAACTGTCAAGGCCCCCTGAAAATGATATTGCAACCTTGGTTGGGCATAGACTCTTCATTGCTTCGATTATGAGGTTGGAAATCTTTCTTGCATACAACATAAACCACCGATAAGGCGGGCCCGGAGAGATTTGAACTCTCGACCTTCACCTTTCTCCCTGTGCATTTGTGGTGCACTGCTTGGAATGTTTTGTAGATTGGTAGGAGAGTGCCGCTCTATCCAAACTGAGCTACGGGCCCATGAATAGCTAATGGATGTTAGGGATTTGAGATTTTTAAGCGTATTTTTAAAAAATTTCTTTGGGTTTACTAAATCATGAAAAAGATCGAAGGAGTATTGAAACAGCCACTATCCTTGCCGGGAATACCAGAAGTCGTCTTATTTATAATTATACTTGTTGCAATGCTGATAACAATTTCTGCGTATTTTCCAATTGCAAAGAAAGATGAGATAAGCTTTAGAATTGGCGATTATATAATACTTAACACGACTTATAAGTATAACAACTTGTTTCCTCAAAATTCGATTGAAGTTTTTAAAGGTGCAAGACTTTTTTATTTCTATTTTCCACCAAATTCTATTCAGTATAATACGCGGCCATTGTATCTACTCTCCGATGCTTCATTTATTAGAGACAATATTGGAATCTTGCAGGAAGGAGAACCGCTTGAGATTTATCCAATGGCCTGCTCAAAAATAGAAGAGGGATATGTGCCCGTAAACTATTTTAACACTAAAAGTGTGCTTGAAGTTAAAGAGAAACAGATTGTGTGTGTGAAGTCACTTTTTGGGCGCCAAAAGCAAATTGAATTTGGTGTAGCGTCTGTTTCAGAAAACGCGATAAGATTGCAGGTTTTGTCAGTAAGGTATGCGGATTATAGCAGGTAAGCCTTAAAAAGTCATAAAAAGAGTTCCCTTACTTTTTGTTCTCCAAGCATTTTTACGAAGGGGACAAGACGGGGACCTCTTCTTTTGGAAAGGATAACCGTATAAGCAGCCTCAAAAAAGTCCTCTATTTTTAAATTTCGTTCTTTGCATATACGCCTTATTTTGGCGTGTAATTCCTCTTCAGGAAGGTCTAATGAGGTGGCAAAATCGAACAAAGCTTGTTTGACGTTTTCTTCTAATTTGTTAATCTCTTCCTTTGCTTGAGTCGGAGAATTTATTTTTATTCTCATTTCCGGGGGGGCATATGTACTTATCCAGAAACGCGCTAATTTTAATCTTTGACGTGCAAGTCGTTCATTTTGTTCTTGCTCGTCTAAATGGCCAAGCGTTCTAAGCTTGAGGATTGCTACATCCTCGCTATATAGTTGAGCAAGAGTTCCTGCAAAGGCATAATTGATCCGTTTAGGGCACTGTGCTGGGAGTTTTAATGCTGAGAGTTCATACATGCGCTTTGTATTCTCGACGCGATTTTCTGTTCTTTCCTCTGCTTTTCCAAAATAAACTTTTTCGGCAAAGTCAAACTCATCAACGAGTCTAAATATCTCTTTTAGATCCAAGTCTCTCTGCTTCTCCGGCCTCTTTGCATAGAAAAACATAAAGACCTCAGGTTCTATTAGCTTTAAGATATCCTGAACAACGTATACGTTTCCCTTGCTTGCACTCATTTTTTCTCCATTTACAAGGAAGAATTCATAAACAAATGGGATGGGAGGTTTGGCATCAAAGACTTTTTCCATTATTTCTTTTCCACTCTTCCAGCTCCCCTCTGCATGGTCCTTTCCAAATGGCTCATGGGTGGTGTGCCATATACACCACTGCGCTGGCCATTCAAATCTCCATTGCAGCTTTCCTTCACTCCACGGAACTTCGCCAGAGAAACCGCAACCGAGCGCTTTTTTATTTTTTATTGATTTTCCACCGCAAGTAAATTTAACGGTTTTTCTTTCTATGTCGAATCCGCTTATGTTTGTTAGAACTCCACATTTTGGGCATATGGCGTCAAAAGGAATATAGCCAGTTTCCTTACTTCCTTGGTACTTTTTTATAATTTCCGAAACAAGGTCGTGTTTTTGGAAGACAAGTTCAATATATTTATCAAATTTCCCTTTTTTGTAAAGCTCGTCTGCTGTATAATAAATGGGATGGACATCGAGCATTCTTATGCCTTCTGCCCATATCTTGTTAAAGTGCTCACTCCAGCTTTTACAGCAGTCAAATGGATCCGGAACTCTACAGAGGGGATGGCCAAGATATTTTCTTATCTCTGAAAATTCGCTGCTTAAGTGCCAGTTTCCATCAAGATCCATTAGTCTCATAGGGATATCTTTTAGTGGATCCCTATCATCTGAGCCGTGAACAAACTCGCACTTTTCTCCACTTAAAATGATTGATTTGTAAACAAAATAAGCCCTCAAAACATCATTGAGATTTCCTATATGTTTTCCCCCTGAGGGGGTCTGTTGGCATTTTATATTTGGTATTCTACCTTCTCGCCTTGCCCGTTCGATAGTTTTTGAAGCCAACTTGTCTGCCCAAAAAAGCGAAGTGGATGTTGAGATCATATATGTGTTTCACCGTTAGATGTTTATAAAGGATCTTTGTTTAGTTTGAAAACACAGATTAAATAAAACCAAAACAATTATAAATCTATATATATAGACTTTTAACCACAACAATTAAAAAGAAGATAAGGCATAAGTATATCTGGTGACGCATATGAATTTACTGAAGAAAAAAGAGGTGGGAAAATACCCCGTATATGAAAATAAGCGTGATTCTTTTATTAGACGTTTCTATTATAAACATATAGACTCTCAAGGAGAATTAGGCTCTCAAGCTAACGCTTTTGAGAAAGGAATCATTAAGCGCTTATACGATAACCCTAAGGTAGTAAAGGTTCTTTTAAAGGTTGCCAAAAGGGTGGGAAATAACACGCTTTTAAAAGTTCTTTATAAACCGGATATTAGTGAAATGTTTATAAATAATCCTGAAAAGGTAAGTAAAATCCTTTTAAAGATTGCCAAAAATGCAGGAGAGCATGCGATCAAGGCAATCGATTTACTTGGGGATGATGTCAGGAGCCCTATATTTGTTAAGAATCCTAGAGTATTTGTTGAAATAGCCAAAATAGCTCGTAAAAGAACACCACTTGCTTTTGAGGCTCTTTCCACAAAAGAGATTGCAAATATATGTTCATATCCTTCTAGTAATTTAGAATTATTCTTAGAGTTTTTAAAAGTAGTCACAAAGCCAGGAATTTTTGGAGAGAGTAGGAGAAAGGAAGAGAATAGGGAATATCTCTTGAAAGTTATTTCTAGTGAGGGGGCGGCTCGATTGTATGAGAACTATCTCTGGGCGCTCCTAGAAATTGCAAAAGTTTCTGCACGTAGAATATATAGCGGTGATTCTATTCTCGGTGGTATTAACTATGAAGATGTGAGTCAATTGGTTGAGAGGTTTCCGTGGGCGGTTGTGGAAATTGAAAAAGTAATTAAGAAAAAGATTTACAAACAGATTTACTGGTATATTATATATGGTAAATGTGGTTCAAAAATGCGTTCGATATTTGAGAAGCACCCGAAGCCATTTGTTGAAATTTTAAAAGCAACTGGGGGGAGGCTAGAAGGGGTGCGTGCTTTAGACCTTCTTTATGAGAAGCCTTTGGCTCCGTTGTTTGATGAGTATCCGTGGGCGTTTGTGGAAATAGCCAGAATAGCTCGTAAAAAAACAGAAGTTGCTTTTAGATATCTTGCAAGTGAATCTCTTTCCGATTCAGAAAGAGTTGACCTAATTGAAAATCCCAACGAACTAATGCGCCGCGTTTAAAGAATTTGAAAAAGGGTTGTAAATGACCATTAAACGATATTACTTTAATCACCCAAGTAGTGGAAGCGGGAGGCTTTTTGAAGAGACGTCTACACCTGCTGAACAGTGAACGATATAGAAGAGGGAGAACAAAATTAGTCACTTATAATAGTAATGGTTATTCGTTTGTTTAAGATAAATTTTACTTGCTTAAATGGGCAAATAGCTGGAAAACGGGACACTAATGGCTTTAATGCTCTTTTTAATCAACACTTATAAGATTCATTAATAAGATTCGTCATTTTCTTATTTGCTGCTTTTATACTTTGGAGTTTGTTGTGAATAAGCCGTAAAAAACTCTTGGTTGCTATATCTTTAATATCTTGCATGTCAAGCACAACCTTGAAAGGATCACTAAGAGGGATATTGCTACAACCCCAAATGCCAAGACGGGTTCTTTTGCAAATATCTTTCCGACATTCAAAAAGTGAATTAGTATAAGCACCAGTGCGATAAAGATAACACGATGGAGGCTCTTCCATTTTGCGCCAAGAAGCTTAACTGAAAAATCATTTGAGGTTATGGCCATAAGGAAGAGCAAACAGAAAGCTACAAACCCGAGTGTAAGGAAAATATAGTTTGGGTTTGTAAACAGCGGAAGAACATCCCACTTAAGGATAAAGTTTAGTACAAGTACTACATGAATGAGTGCAAAAAGGAATGTCCAGATTCCTATAAGGCGCCTATTCTTATAAGCAGATAGAATAATCTTATGTTGCAAAGCTTTGGAAAGATAGGGAAGCGAGAGGATTAGTAACAGGCATAAGAGGGCAATAAAACCGTAGGTGCTTATGTAAGTTAGGCTCTGCCTTGATGGCTGTACTAACTGGCCAGCTAACAAAACAAAAAGTATTATTCCGACAGCAACAGCGTTAATCACCAATTTTTCGTTCATAAATTCCCCCCTCCTGTCTTGCTATCAAGTCAGCGACGCTTTTTACTGGGGTTGAATTAGATATTAATTAAGTTTAATAAAGATTTCTGCTTCTTTTAGCTGTATTGAGGATATTATTATTATGTAGAAGAGATAAACAATGAGAAGAGAGATGCCTTCGGTTTTTGCCAACTTATATCTCTCATGGACAAAATAGTAAAAAACGATATTTGCAATTATTGCAAAGAGCAGTGCAACCGAGAAGATTTTGAGATTTACAGAGATGGGACTTATTGCTGCTGCACTCCCAAGAACAAGGGTTAAATTAACAACATTGCTACCCAACGCATCTCCAATAGCAAGTTTGTATTGCCTTCTTTTTATTGATTGGAGGTCTATGGACAACTCAGGAAGGGAGGTTCCAACAGCTATTATAGTCGAACCTATAAAACTTTTAGCGAGCCCCAATATGTTAGAGAGGTTTACTGCGGAGTCAACAACAAAACCTGAGCTTATTATAACTGCGATAATCACAATCATAAAAAATAAAAACGACTTTATTCCTTCGTACATGTGCACTCTTTTTGTAGGAATGGGTTTCATCCTCTTGTCTTTAAGTAGATTATGCAAAAACCACAATCCTATCAGCAATAAGAAAATGCCCTCATAGAATCCCAGAGCAGAATCGGTGAAATAAGAGTGAATAAGAATGTACGCTGATATGGTAGTAGTAAGCAAAAGAGAATAAGTTAGAGATGGGAGGGAGTCTTTATCAATACGAAAACTGTATAAAAATGCTCCAAGGCCGAGCACGAGCAGTATATTTGCTATGTTAGAGCCAAAAACGTTTCCTGCAGCAATGGAGCCTTCATGAATAACAGAGGATAGGACGGATACGGAGAGCTCTGGCAATGATGTGGAGACAGCTATGAGAATCATTCCTATTGTAAGCTGGCTTATTCCAAAGAATTTAGCAAGTCTTGCAGCATTCTCAACTACTAATTCTGACGACTTTGCAAGAAAGATTGTAGACCCTATAAGTAGAAAAAGCTCTTCGACCGCCATGCCTAGAACATGGAGGAGTTATTTTTTAATGATTTTGTTAGTTATTAAAGAAAACTTAGTAGTTAAGATCACGGCCTAGCCACGGCATGACTAGTAGAAACTGGAAAGCTTTTGTGTGTTTTTGTTATTGGCATCGTTTATTGCGTCCATATTTATTTTCGTATATTTTTTAAGTCTAGAAGCTTGGGCTGGCGTAATTTTCATAACTGCGACTCCCCAATGGGACGCAACAAGATTACCTATTTCTAATTTCGGTAAAAGGTTTATTCTAGCACACACCCGAGAAAGTTTTTTTATGCAGGGCAGAAAATAAAAACGGTTATTGCGACGTACAAGCCTTTGGCTTTTAACAGTAAGGTAATCTCTGCTTATGCGGATTACCCTACCCCATGATGGAAGACACAAATCTAAATTGCGAGTTGTAGGGACTACTGCACCGGTTACTGTATGAATATGAAGAACATGAAAAGAATGATGCGCAACGAACGTGAATGGCATTTTTGCTACAAGATTATTGGCATTTTTTTGTGCTAATAAACCTCTTCCACAAAATCTTTTTTTTATAAGACGGATTACCTCCTCTCGGCTCACGTTTTTGAGAAGGTTATTTCCGATCCAGAACGCTTCTGCAACGCTCTTATCAAAGGGGTTTAGTTGATTAGCTTTTGCGATTAGAGATAGATAGGAGTAATGTACATAAAAACGGGATAGTGCCTTTGAAAGTGCAGTTGCATTCTCATTATTCCTATTAGTTAAATATTTCAAAAGGATTTCTGGAAATCCCGCTTTTCCGCAATAGGATTTGGAGTTAGGAGGCAATGCGAACCTTCCAGCTAATTCGCAACCCAGCATCTAATCCCTTGCCAAAACGTTTGTACGTTTATTTATATCTATTTTAGAATATAATGTTATTATGAACCAGCATACGTATAGTGAGAGGGTTATTAGAACTCCTAAAGATAAATCAGAAATGAGGTTCGAAGAATAAAACAATTCTCCATTCCAGATGTGGTCAATAATCCCAAATATTGAACCTCCCAAAAGAAGAAGATTAAGATATTTGCCCTCCTTATCCGTTCTTTTTTGTATGCGTCTTTGAAGATAAACAGCGATAGCTGTTAGCGTCGGAATCACATAACAAACCATTTACTTCACCTCAAAATTTTTTAGAAGTTGAAGCGACTTTGACCTTATGGAATTAAGAGTCGAGATAGTCTCCGCCAATCCGGTGACGAAGATTGCTCCGACTCCAAGAAGCAAAAAGCCCAAGGCTTGTAACGGGATGATTGCCTTTCCCGCAAATAAAAAGGAGAGGATGGCGGATATCGGACCTCCAAGTGTTAGAATTGCAGTTGCAGGTAATAGAGAGGAATATTTCAAAGCTGAGTACCAGAGTGTTACAAAAAGGACTAAGAATCCGGTAGCGATTGCAATCCAGATAAGAGATTGGGGCGGGATATTCAAGAGTACATCTCCTTTGCCTTGGTATAGAACAATTGCCAATAAAACAAGCGAACCAATACCCATTCTAGCAGAAGCAACTGTAATAGGGGAAAGGCGTTCTAAAGCCTTTTTTGATACTGCATATTCTGTTGCCCATAGAACTGTTGCAAGAAGAACGAGAAAACTACTTGTGTTGAGGGAGATCGAAGAGTTTCCAAGGAGCAGTAAATTGCCTCCAAGGATTGCGACGGCACCCAGGACAACGCGCGGTTTTAGCCTTTCCCTAAAAATAAGAACTGCTAACGGAATTGAGAAAATAAATAAAAGGCGGTAGAGAAATGACCCTTCAGAGCCCGATAGGCCGGCAAGGCCAGCAAAAAAGAGCGCAAATGCTATCCCTCCACCACTAATTCCAACGAAAAGGAGGTATACGATGTGTTTTTTATCTAGAGACAGGATTTCTGTGCGCTTTTTAAAAAAAATCAAAAAACCTGCTAAGATCAGAGTCACAAGCACATTCTTTATGAGGGTATAAACCGTTGAGTCAATGGTCACTACTCCAAAACTATTTGCAAAGACAGCCATACCGCTTACAGCTGCGGTTAAATATGAAAGAGCTGTTCCCTTTTCGTTGCTCATAAAAGAATTGTTTTAGCTCTAGGTTTTTAAATAATACGCAAACGCATTGATTATTAAATTTTGATTATTATGGATTTGTCTGACCGCTTTGCAGGTTTACATATCGAAGCAGGAGCTCCCCCACACTTACGAAGGTGAGCGTTTGGGGATTTCCTCCATATTTTAAAATAAAACTTGCGTTATTCTCTTTTATCTTTTGAAAGTTTATAGGCTGATCTTGCTCAAGAAGTATTTTGACAAGTGCATTTGTAACTTGTCCTCTCCCGGTAGAAGTGTTTGCAATGAATAAAAGATTAGTATTCGGGTTACTCATAATGTACATTGCGGTTGATCCTGCACTGCCGCAGCTGCCCGGTATGAAAAGAATGTTTGCATTTTTATTTTCAAATATTGTAGGAGGAAAGACTCCTTGCAAACTGAATGAATGCCCTCTAAATGTGATTATTAAGTTTCCAAGTTCATCAATTTTGCGTTTAATAAAATCTTGGCTTTTATCATCGGATTCGCCCATGTAAAGGATTACTCTTCTTTTTATTTGATTTTTACCCGTAGTGCCTTCATAAATCAGCTCTCCATCGCTTCCTTTGCTGGGATTACCAAAAATCTCACGAAAAAAATCCTGGCTCATAGGCCAATGGTCTCTGCCAACATCCTCCTTCTTGAATACCTGCACGCAGGTTATGTAACCGTCTTTACCTTTGTATTGGTTAGGATTATAGGTGGTAAGCTTCTTGAGATTAGTTATTTTGCCCTTATTATCCTCTGAGACGTGCTTTGTATCTGGATCAACCATTACAAGCAGATATTCATGAGCAGATATAAGAGATTTGTTGTCGTTTTTTCGTGCCTCTTCAAGTGTCCCTGCAAGATGTTTGATGATTTGGTCTTTAGAGATGAGAGAAGATCTTAGAAGGACTTCGATGCCGTTTGCAAGCATAAA
This sequence comes from Candidatus Anstonellales archaeon, assembly GCA_038869735.1. Taxonomy (NCBI): domain Archaea; kingdom Nanobdellati; phylum Microcaldota; class Candidatus Micrarchaeia; order Candidatus Anstonellales; species Candidatus Anstonellales archaeon. The sequence goes on from JAWCQO010000007.1 coordinate 33,720, forward strand.
GAGATAGGTGTCATCAAATTTGTTTCCGTCAAGAGGAGATAGGATAGCTTTTCTGGCATCGTCAACTTCACTATCTTGCAGTATTGAATTTTCTGCACCATAGAGTCTATCGTAAGTGATTGCTCTGAAAAGTAAGTTTCTCCCAATAGTAGAATCAAAACTTACTCCTCCAAATTCATTTAGAAGATCTGAAACTGATTTATTATTCAAGTCTTTCTTCAGTTTATCAAAAAGAAGATGATTTGTTGAAGTGTAGAAAAGTTGTGGGTCTGAGCATAGTAAGGAGAGGATGGTTTCTGTAGTTTGACGGTTAATTAGATTCATCCTTTGTGTTTCTCTATCATGTAGATCATCAATACTCCTACCTAATTCTATGGTCTCAGATAAAATAGTTTTTAGGTGAAATATCAGTTGGTTAATGGTTATTTTTTCATTGAAGAAGAGGAGGGTAGCATCTTTCAAATATTGTACTGTGTATGGTGCATCATCTGGAAGGCTCATGAAAATCAGATCTGCGTTTTTACCTGCGGCTTGGGCTATCTCCTTGAAGTTTCTTATAACTTGCTCTGGATCTTTGGAAAACATCCCTGCGATAGTGGAATTGGAAAGGGCTGTGAAGGCCCAACCTGCGTTTTCACCTGTGGCTTGGGCTATTTGGACAAATTCACCTGTGTATTTTTCAAAAAGGGAAGCGACTTTGTCATCTGAAAGGGCTTCGAAGGCCGCCCATACGTTTTTACCTGGGGATTTGACTAATATCTCTCCTTTAAATAATCTTTTATAATTTGATTAAATCTTTATTTGATTAAATATTTTATAATTTGATCTGGAATAATTTGATCTGGATCTGTGGAAAACACCCCTACGATAGTGGGATTGGGAAGGGCTTTGAAGGCCCAATCTGCGTAGATACATGCGGCTTTGGCTATTCGGATAAATACATCTGGGTCTTGTGCAAAAAAGAAAGCAACTTCGTCATTTGAAAGGGATCTGAAGGCCGAAACTGCGTCTTTACCTGTGGCTTGGGCTATTTGGACAAATTCACCTGTGTATTTTTCAAAAAGGGAAGCGACTTTGTAATTTGAAATGGCTCCGAAGGCCAACCATGCGTATTCACCTGTGGCTTGGGCTATTTGGACAAATTCACCTGTGTATTTTTCAAAAAGGGAAGCGACGGTGTTATTTGAAAGGGCTCCGAAGGCCGCCCATGCGTATTCACCTGTGGCTTGGGCTATTTTGACAACTGCATCTGGGTGTTGTGCAAAAAGGGAAGCGACGGTGTTATTTGAAAGGGCTCCGAAGGCCAACCATGCGTTTTCACCTGTGGCGTAGGCTATCTCCTTGAATTTTCTTATAACTCGCTCTGGATCTTTGGAAAACATCTCTGCGATAGTGGGATTGGAAAGGGCTTTGAAGGCCGAACCTGCGTTTTTACCTGCGGCTTGGGCTATCTCATCTAAACTTTTTTTCATTGTCTTCCAAGTTGTGCCGCGAGATTCATTTATATTTGGAAGTAATGCTTTTGCCATTGCTTTGGCCTCATCTTTTTTCAGGCTGTGGCGTCTAAAATAGTTGTAGCGTCTAGAATAGTTCGAACTATTAATAAACTTTGTTTTGACTCTCTCGATGAACCGGTTGAGAGGTATTGACATAGCATCAACTTTTAGTAATTATTTGTAAAATACTCATGTATTTTATTTATGGTAGGAAATGTTTATTATTATGGTAGGAAATGTTTAAAATACTAACGGAATCGTGCTCTGAACTGCGCCTGAAGGCGCCAAGAAGAAAGCTCTGTGGGAAAAAGAAGGTTTTTAGACATGAAAGCTTAACGTTATTGATATTTAACAAATTGGTCTTGCTGGTATATACCACACTCTAAGGATACCAAATTATGAGTTGGTGATTGACGGAGTTTTGAGCTGGAGCTTGGCATTTGGCCTAATTCTTTTGTTGGTCAGGCTAGTGAATTAAGGTCAGTCCGTCCGTCTTTCATCATCGGCAGAGCCTCGGTGATCACCTTCTTCATCAACCTCTTCTGTTTAATGATGGCTAAGTTTATTAAAATGATTTTTGTCGCCGTTTTTGAATGGATCAATGATAAGGAAGGAGGGGGGATTTACTAAAAAATTGAAAGAAGTGGACTCAAAAGATAAACTCGCTTAGAAGGTTTATGTCTGTGCGGGAACGTTGCAACAAGTCGAATTCTCCAATATCCCAAAGTATTTATTTTTATAGTTCAATTCGCTGCTGCGATGCTACTTTCCTTCACAGTTGGCGTGAAATCTTTAAATGTTTAAGCTCAAAAGGAAGGATGAGGACATATGGGCTTGCCGTTTGCAAAAAAGGACAAGATTTCAGTTGCATGGGTTACGTTTGCATGCAGTGAGGATTCTTCAATTCTATTTCTTGAACTCCTCAACCAGCATTTTTTTGAGTGGATAAAAAAATTAGAATTTCGCCATTGTAGGATGCTCAAAGAAAAAGGAAACTCACTTGATGACATTGATGTGGCATTTATAGAGGGAGCCATCGCCACAGAAGAAGATGCTAAAAAGGCAAAGATGATAAGAGAAAATGCAAAACTTGTTGTTTCTGTTGGAGCATGTGCATGCACGGGAATGCCTTCTGCCCAGAGAAATGTCTTTGATGAAAAAACCAAAGAAGAGATAAGATTAGTTATCGAGCGTTTTGGGCACATGGAAAAGGTTCATCCGATAAAAGACATAATAAAAGTAGATTATGAAGTTCCTGGTTGCCCCATGGATGAAAAAATTTTTTTGGAGACTCTTGAAAGGTGCTTTAAGGAGTTTGGGGTGAAATAAGCAGTGCATAAAGAAGGCGACTTTGAAATAAAGGTTGATAGCCTCTCAAAAATAGAGGGGCATGCTGACCTTGAAGTGAAGGTTAAAAACAGAAAGGTAGAATATGCTCATCTTAAAATATCTGAATCAAAAAGATTCTTTACGCAGGCAGTTAGGGGGAAATCGGCTTTAAACGTAGCACAAGTAGTCTCAAGGATATGCGGTACCTGCTCCATTGCTCATTTGCTCTGTTGCATTGAAGCTGTTGAAAATGCTTCAGGCATAATTCCATCTGATCAAACAATGGTTCTTAGGAACTTAACAATGGATGGACTTATGATTAGAGACCACGCTATGCATCTGTATCTCTTTTGTCTTCCCGACGTTATGAATGCTGATTCTATTTTGGAGATAGCAGAAAATGATAGAGAACTGGTTGAGAAGGCTTTTGAGGTAAAAAGTGCAGGAAACGAGCTTTCAAAAATTATAGCTGGGAGAGCGGTTCATCCGCCTTACCCTATAGTAGGGGGATTTAGCAGAGTACCGCCAAATGATGAAGCACGCAAAATAGCGCATCTCTTAAAAGACGCGCGTGACCACGCACTTGAATTTGCAGATATATTCAGAGATGCAATGCCCTTGTTTGAAAGAAAAACACATTTTGTAGCTTTAAAAAACCAAAATTACGAGTTTATCGGTGGAGAACTCTGTTCGTCAGAGGGCTATTGCATCTCACGCAAAAACTTTCTTGAACACCTAAATAGGGTAGTCAAACCCTACTCTCAGGCGACAGGGTTTGAATTTGAGGGAAGGGAGTATATGGTAGGTGCGCTTGCAAGAATGAATTTAAACAGGGAGGCCCTGCATCCAGATACAAAAAGAGACCTCTCATCTATGCTGGCTTATTTTCCATCAAATAATATATATATGAATAATCTTGCTCAGGCTATAGAGATAGTAAATTGCATTGACCACGCAATTGAAAAGCTTGAAACGTCGGATTTTAAAAAAGAGCAGATAAGCCTTCCAAAGTTGGCTGCCGGAGAAGGGGTAGGAGTCATAGAAGCTCCACGGGGGACACTCTATTATAACCTCAAAATTAACAATGGGGGTCTTATTGATTATATAAATCTGGTGATACCAACAGCTCAGAATATGGTTAATATGGAAAAGGACATGGAGAAAATAGTGCAAGACAACTTAGACGTTGGAAGAAGTAAGGAAAGGATCAGAGTCGAACTTGAAAGAATAATTAGAGCCTATGACCCGTGTATGAGTTGTGCTACTCATTTTTTGAAAGTAAGATGGATAGAGGAGGGTTCAAGAAAGAGAACGTAGGAGCTTTATTATTTGCTGGTATGTTTTTTTTGTTGGAGGTCGCGCTGGTAGGCCTATTATGGTTGCTTTTTCTAATTTTTTGAGTTTTTTAAGTAAGAGAAGAGTCCAGGCAAGGTCAAAATCATGGAGTGAATAAGGCTTTTTTAAGGACAGCTCGTCAAGACTTACTAATCTGGGGCTTCGTATTCCAATTACTGTATCCAGGATTAATAGGTCCTTTCCTTCCTTTTCCAAATCTTCGCTTGTATCAAAGGGAACAAAGTGAAATTCAGGCAGCTTTTTCTGTAGAAAGCGAGCCGTTTGAATGGCAATTGAATCATCTTTAAAAAGAGGATTTCCAAAAACCAGAATACGGCGGGGCTTGTGCATCGTCAAAACCGGTTGATTCAAATCTCTGCGAAAGATCTGGAAAAGCTTACAAGTTTCCTGATAGCTAAATCTTCGGAGCCGCTATTTAAATATTTCGTGTAGAGACTGATTAGTTTGCTTCCAACAATCACACCACTAGCTCCATGTTTTAAGAACTCCAATGCATGTGAAGGCGAAGAAACACCAAAGCCAACAAAGAGCTCTTTTTTCTTTCCGGCAACAGAGCGTATTTTTTTTACAAACAGTAAACTGTCCTTTAAAATCGACTTTCGCTCGCCAGTAGTCCCGCTCACTGACACGATGTAAGTGAATGGGTGGCTTGAATTGATAATTTTCTTTGCGCGCCGGACGTAAGTTGAAAGGGAAACCATACCAATCAAGCCCATATTGCTCTTTTTGAGGGCATCAGAAAACGAAGGGTCTTCTCCAAATGGTAGGTCCGGAACGATGAGGGCAGATATACCACATTTTTTTGAATCTGAAATAAACTTTTCTTTTCCATAAGAAAAGATGGGGTTGTAATACGTCATGAAGGCGAGAGGCACGTTTGTGCATGACGATATTTTGTGAGCTATTTGCATAGCTTGTCTTATTCCTCCACCGTTTGAAAGGGCTCGCTGACTTGCCTCCTGAATTGCAGGGCCGTCTGCGATTGGGTCAGAGAAAGGGATGCCAAGCTCTATAAGGTAGGAGTAGGGAGCAAGCGCTATAGCTGCTTTTATTGTAAATGAAGCGGATGGGTCTCCACAACATAGATATGGAATGAATTTCATATAATCACTGAAGGCTACGTACATATTCTAAGTCTTTGTCTCCCCTTCCTGAGAGATTTACTATTACGCAGCTTTCTTTTGGTAAGTAGTGAAGGTAAGCGAGGGCGTGTGCAGATTCTAAGGCAGGGATTATCCCTTCAAGCCTTGAGAGAGTGTAGAACGCAGAAAGTGCCTTTGCATCTGAGATATGGACGTATCGGACTCTTCCGATGCTATGTAGATATGAGTGTTGGGGACCAACAGCAGGATAGTCCAGGCCTGCTGAAACAGAATGTGTTTCTCTTATTTGGCCATCTTGAGTCTGAAGTACATATGTAAGACAGCCGTGTAATATTCCTTTTTGTCCATCACCGCTTAAGCGAGCAGCATGCTTTTTTGTGGAGATTCCCTTCCCTCCGGCTTCTACTCCAATCATAGAGACGTTGTCATTAAGAAAAGCCAAAAAAAGTCCTATGGCATTGCTTCCGCCACCAACACAGGCTACCAAATAATTTGGCAGTTGTTTTTCTAATTGTAGAATCTGTTTTCTTGCTTCCTTACCGATTATTGATTGAAAATAGGCTACTATTGACGGGTAGGGATGGGGCCCAAGTGCAGAGCCTAAGAGATAGTGAGTCGTATGATAGGAAGAGGAATAGTCGCGTAAAGCTTCGTTTATTGCATCTTTGAGTGTTTGGGAGCCAGAGCATACCGGAATCACCCTTGCACCGAGAAGCTCCATCTTATAGACGTTTGGTTTTTGCCGCTCCATGTCTTTTTTTCCCATATATATGTCACAGGATAGTCCGAGGAGGGCAGCTGCAGTGGCAGTGGCTAAGCCGTGCTGCCCTGCTCCGGTTTCCGCGATAATTCTTTTTTTTCCCATTCTTTTTGCAAGCAAAGCTTGTCCAAGAGTGTTATTTATTTTGTGAGCTCCTGTGTGAAGTAGGTCTTCACGTTTGAGATATATCCTCATATTAAGCTTTTTGCTCAATCTCTCTGCAAAGTAAAGTGGAGTTGGTCTGCCTGCGTATTGAGAAAGAAGGGAAGCAAGTTCCCTTCTAAATTCGCCATTGCGGATTGCAGATAGGAATGAGGATTCAAGCTCTGAGAGGGGCGCAATCAAAGTTTCTGGTACGAATTGACCCCCAAAAATTCCAAAGTTCTTTTGCATGAGTTAACACCTATTGGTAAAGGAAATGAACTGTTTCAGTTTTTCATAAGCAAGTTCTGAGGATAGCGATTTTTCTGCCAACATGACTCCCTGCTTTAGGGATGTTGCTTTTCCTCCAACATATATTGCGGCGGCAGCATTCAGAATCGCACAATCCCGCCCTGGCCCTTCTTCTTTCCCTGATAGAATGTGAAGCATTATATTAGCTGCATCTTTCCTGTCGCTTGGATGCGGGAGAGGCGCCTTTGAAAACCCAAAGGATGATGCTTCAAAATCATATTTTTTTATTTTACCTCCTTTAATCTCGCAAATATTTGTTTTGCCAAGGCCTATCTCATCCATTCCTTCTGAGTGGACGACCATGGCGCTCTCTGAACCAAGATGAAGAAGAACCGAAGCGAATTTTTCCAGGAGTGCGGGAGAAAATACCCCTAATACTTGTGCAGTTGCTCCTGCTGGATTCGTAAGAGGACCAAGGAGATTAAAGAATGTCCTGAACCCAAGCTCTTTTCTTATAGGCATCACATTTTTCATTGCAGGATGAAAAAATGGAGCGAACATAAAACCCACACCGATTTTTGATATGCATTCCTCAACTTTTTTAGGTTCAAGCATTTTTGCACCTAGGGCTTCAAGCACGTCCGCAGAGCCGCAAAAACTGGAAACTGCGCGATTACCATGCTTTGCTATTGGAACTCCTGCACCGGCAGCTATGAAGGCCGCGATTGTAGAAATGTTAAAGGTTCCTGAATTATCTCCTCCAGTACCGCAGGTATCCACGAGTTTTCTGCTTACTCTAGGATATATGCGTGTTGCGTTTTGACGCATCACTAGTGCAAAGGAAGCAAGCTCCTCTTCTGTTTCTCCTTTCATTCTCATTGCAGTTAAGAAGGAAGCAGTAAGGACTGGACTTAGAGAGCCGCCAATAATAAGGCGCATTGCCTGTGCGGCTTGGTCAGAATTAAGATTTTTGCCATCAACAACTCTTTTTAGGAGTTTTAGCATAATCGGAAACCTCCAAGAAGTTTTTTAGTATGAGCTTACCCTGTTGAGTCATTATAGATTCGGGATGAAACTGAACACCGAAAATAGGAAGAGTTATGTGTGAGACGGCCATGATAGCTTGATCGGAAGTGCTGCGCGCAGTAACTTTGAGGCAGGATGGAAGAGTGGTCTCTTCGGCGATAAGCGAGTGATAGCGCATTACCTGCAACGGGCTTTTAACTCCATTAAATATCCCTTCTTCACTGTGAGTTATAATGTCAGTTTTTCCATGCATAGGTTTTCTTGCGCGGATTATTCTCCCACCAAAAACTGAAATTATACCCTGATGGCCAAGACAGACGCCCAATATTGGAGTGTTGGTCCCAAGTACTGAGATAACCTTGCGGCATATTCCAAAGTCCTTTTCGTTTTCAGGGTTTCCGGGACCTGGTGAAATCACTATGTGGGAATAATGTTTATTGATTATCTCCTCAATCCCAACAGCGTTGTTGCGCACAACTTCTGTTAGGCATCCCAACTCTGAAAGATACTGATACAGATTATAAGTAAATGAATCAAAGTTGTCAATCAACAAAACGCGTTTCATATGTTACACCTCTTCTATTGTCCGATTGCCGCTAGGTATCTATCTTCGCCCAACGCATGCAAAAGGGAGCGCGACTTGTTCTCAATTTCTTCAAATTCCTTTTCAGGTATGCTATCATAGACTATTCCTGCACCTGCCTGCACGTATGCCCTGTTTTTGGAAGCAAAGAGTGTTCTAATTGCTATTGCAAAATCTGCGTTTCCGTTGGGAGAAAAGTAGCCTACAGCTCCCGCGTACGGTCCTCGTGATGTGCCTTCAAGCTCATCTATTATTTCTATTGCCCGTATTTTTGGAGCTCCGGATACGGTGCCTGCGGGAAAGATTGAATTAAAGATGTCATAACTATCCTTCCCTTTTGAAATTTTTGCTTTAACAAGTGAAACAAGATGCTGGACGTGAGAATATTTGTGGATTGACATGATCTCCGGAACCGAGATACTTCCTATTTTAGCTACTCTCCCTATATCATTTCGCGTTAGGTCGACAAGCATCAGGTGTTCGGCTCGCTCTTTTTCATCTGAAAGAAGCTCCCTTTCGAGGAATTCGTCTTCTTCTTTAGTTTTTCCGCGTGGGCGGGTGCCTGCAATTGTAGCGTAACTTGTAATTTCTTTTCCTTCTAACCGAAAAAGATTTTCAGGGCTTGACCCTATTAACTGCCTGTCTCCAAATTTTAGGTAATATAGGTACGGGGAAGGATTTATTGCTTTGAGTTTTTTGTAAAATGGGACAAGGCTTCCAACGAATTTTATTTCGTAGCGGTTTGAGAGAACAACCTGAAAGATTTCTCCAGCTTTTATATACTCTTTAGCTGTGTTTACCATAGATAGAAATTTTTCTTTTCCCACTTTGCACTTTTGGTTATACATCTGCATCGCGTCGTTAGAGAAAGAGGCATCTTTTATATACGAGAGAAGAAGTTCAAGCCTGTTTTCGTTAGAGTAGATGTATTTTATAGTTCCTTTTCGATGGTCAAATACAACTGCATCGCTAAACATCCCAAACTCAAAATCTGGAAAATTTACCTCATCATTAGGTGAGGACTGGAAGTTTTCTATATAGCGTACATAATCAAATGAAAAATATCCCACTGCGCCTCCAAGAAAGCCCTGTCCTTTAAATGAAGACTTACCGACCTCGTTTTTTAAGTGTAGCAGAGGATTTTTAGTGTCAGTTTCCTCTCCATCAATTTTGAGGCATCCGTTTTTTAGGGACATATGGCTGTAAGGTAGAAAGCCGATGAACGAAAAGCGTGCGAGTTTTTTTGGACCTTCGCTACTTTCAAGAAGAAATGCGTCTTGGCTGTTTTCTAAAATAGCTGAGAAGAGGTCTGGTGGGGATATGTGTAAATCTAAGAGTATTTCTTTTGGAGGATTCATAAGGGAAAATTAAAAAATAATGTACTATTTAATACTTTTGCGTACAAAAAAGTACATAAAGAAAATAAAGGGTTTGAGGAGCGCTCTCTGGGTGATGCAGTATGTGGAAATGGGTTTTGGAGGCTTTTTCTGATTCTCCTGCAAAGTTAGCTGTAGCAAGAAAAATGATTGAAAATGGACTCTGTTTGAACAAAGATGGAAAAGTCTGCTGCGGGGATATTGAAATAAAGGAAATTAGCCTTGCAAAAGCTTGTGGCGTTGATAGGAGAGTAGTGTCTGCAACTATAAAAAGGATACTGGCAGATGAGAGGCTTTCAGTCATTTTCTTGAAAATAAGGCCTGCAGGAGCTATGCTCAAAGATATTGCCCAAGAGTTCGGGTTTGGTGTTGTTGAACTCGAGGCTGATGCAAAGAGACCTGCGATTATTGCAAATGCAACGCGCTTTTTGGGAAATGCAGGTATAAGTATAAGACAGATATATGCAAAAGACCCGGATCTTTTCGAGAATCCAACTCTAATAATAATAGCTGAAAAGAGGATACCGGGTAACCTCTTAAATAGTTTTAGGCGGATTCCGGGGGTGAGGAAAGTCAGTATACTATAATTATAAAGGAGTAGGTTGAAAATATTCAGATAGTGCAAGGATGTGCTGCTTCTTTTTTGTAGCTGTTAGTAAAATAGCTGGGTGGCGGCTTTTCTTGCAGATAAATAGAATGTAGGTGAGAAAAGAAATGAATGAAGAACGTGAAGGAAGAGGAAGATTCGGAGCAGGACGGGAGATGTACAATGTAACTTGTTCTGACTGTGGGCAAGGAGCTCAAGTTCCCTTTAAGCCTACCGAAGGAAGGCCCGTATATTGCCGCGAGTGTTATAGAAAACATAGGAAATTCTAAGACTAAGAACAGAATAGTTGAATGGCTATGTTAGAGAGAACATTAGAATTTCCCTTTTTTTCTTTTTTTAACACAAGAAAAAGAATTTAAAGTTTATATAAGTTATGAATGAAACTAGGAGGTGATATTTTAATGGGAAAGGAAACCGGCATATTGGGTATTGTAGGGCCGTATTCTTATATAGTTGGTGTCATAGTTGCCCTACTTGCTGGGATAGTATCGCCTGGCAATGGAGTAATCATGTGGGTATTGGGAGTGCTAGGGTTGCTCGTTGGGTTGTTGAATGTTACTGACAAAGAAGTTCAGTTGTTTCTTACAGCAGCAATTGCATTTTTACTATCAGCCAACTCGCTCGTAGGATTGTCAGCAGTACTTCCAACACTCGGAGAGTGGATGCCAAAGGTTCTTTCTTATTTGGTTGTCTTCACGGCTCCGGCTGCTGCGATAGTTGCAATCAAGGCACTCTATGAAGTATCAAGGGATAGATAAAACAAGAGATGGTTGAAAGAAAGGAGAGATAATGGGCTTCTCCCATCTCTTTGTTGTATTTTTTTCTATTTTTTTGTTTTTTATCATTGGCCTTACGAAAAGCTATTGGAAACTAGAAAGAATATTGCGGCTGCGGTCTACAAGGAGCTTCATTTTTATGCAGTAGCTTTCTTTCGGCTTATAGGGATTTTATGATTTTAAAGTAAAAGAATTAAAAGATTAAATTATGATTCGACACTTTCTATGACTATCTTTCCTTCTTTTATAATTTTTAGCTGGCAAGCAAGTCTCTGGTTTTCGCGAGCAGAAGCCCCTTCAAGAGTCATCTTTTCATTATCTTCTTTTTCGGATAGGCATTCGGCCCCTTCCAGAACGTTACAGAGACAGGTAGTGCAAACACCTGCTCGACAGGTAAAAGGATAAAAGATTTTGTTTTTATCGGAGATTTCTGGAATCGTTGAACCTACAGCGGCTTCAACTTCCTTTTTCTGGGTTTTAAAGATTATTTTTGCCATGGAACTTTTTTAGAGCCGATTAGTTTTTATGAATTGATACTATTTTGTTGGTTAAATCTATTCTGGCCACCATACAGACCCTCTTGCGCTGTTTGAAAGGTCGCTTCCAACAATTGCCATTGGGTCCTCTTTGTTTTTGCGAAGTATTGCCTTTAAGGTATCATTTGCAAGCACAATGCCCTGCTTTGTAATATAAAAATAAAGTTTTTCTAAAAGACCGAATACTTTCTGTGGTAATGTATTGCTCTCCCTCTCTTTTGATATTTTGAGAATTCCGTCTTGCATTTGTGAGTAGATTATAGCGTCTAACCTTGCATTTGTTTCTTTTCCATCTTTTAAATCGTGGAATAGAGCAACGAGCTCTTGAGGGGAAAGTCTCTTATTAGAGTTGGGAGGAAGCCAAAGGCGAGTGTGTCCTTTCCCAAAATCGTTTATCTGTTTTAGCCAGTAGAATATTTTGCCATTAGCCAAAAAAAAGTAGAGGCGAGGTTGGCTGTGAGAGTCTGATTCGTATATCTTCTGTGTTCTAAAACGCTCTGCCATCTCCTGACAAAAGGCAAGGTTTAGTGTAGTCTTTGAAAGCTTTGTGCCATATTTGGCGCTCCATTTGTTTAATATGAGATTAACGAAGGATTCGGCTTCATTTATGTTGCTCATGCGCCGATAAAGCTCTGCATTGTTGCGACCCTCAAATGTGGATTTTACCTTGCTTTTTATCTTTTCAAAATCGACAAAATCGTAAGGATCAACTGTGGAATTAAAGAAAGCAACGGCCTGGGCGTATTTTCTCACAAGATCAAGTCCTTTTTCAACAGATATCTCGCCATAGAGAATTCTCTCCAGAAGTCCCACTTCTGGAAGTTTTGAGTCGCAGGCTGGATGGGCAACAACTATAAGAAGCCGCTTCCCATAGTTTTGGGTAAGTTCAGATAGGATTTTTTCTGCATCTTTTGTTACGTGGGTGCTTGGAGCATAATCATAGTAGCCGCCAATAAAGTATTTTTCATAGATCTCCCTTTCAAGTTGGGGAGAATTTCCAATGAGGAGTATGTGTGGCCCGTTGGGGTTGGGGTTTGGCCCGGTATGCTTTGAAGGAAGCCAAGGTTCACGAAAATAGAGAGGTAGAGTTGCTTCTATGCCTGGAAGTGCAGTTATGTTGGCTTGAGAAAGGGTTTTTTCCATCTTCAGGAATAGGATATATTTGAAGTTGTTGTGCATCGTTTGGATAAAGTAATCAGTGTGAGCAAATGCAGCATTGATTGCACAGGAACCAAATGAAGAAACGCCATCATCAAGCATCATTTTGGTGGTATTTAATAGCACTTTATCTATCTTGCCAAGATGAAAGTGCATCTGAATAAAATAAACATTTTTGGGTTTTTTTGAGCTTTCCCGCTGTACTGCTTCTACGAGGGTATCAATGAATTTTGTGCCTTTGAGGCCCATCTTCTCAGACAAAGAAATTACAGTATGTTTATATGCGAGAGCTGCAGCTTCTCTACTCTCATCTGGATTTAGAAAAAACGCCCTGAACTTATCTCCTGCCGTTTCAAGAAGTACAAAGAAATTGGAGCCGCCTTCAAGCCCTCGATTAAACATAAATCTTGCGTTGCTTGTGAAGGGTTCACCATCTACAAGCGGAAATCCTATGCGTTTCATTTCTGCTATTACGTCTCGTGTTCGAGTCGGGACTACGCTCTTTTTTATTATTGACATACGCACGGCAGACATGTTTATTTTATTGGAAAGAAATGGATATAAAGGTTTATGTTTTGATTGCTGGTAGGTTAAAGCTTTAAAGGCATGGAAGGGACTAATAAAAGAAAGTTCCTAAGCTAGCTAATAATGATTAATAAGACAATTTGATTAAGATGAAATGTATGAACCGGATAGTCTTATTACGACATGGGGAAAGTATCTGGAATAAGGAGAACAGATTTACAGGGTGGGTTGATGTTCCTCTCTCCAAAAAAGGGAGGAGAGAGGCTAGAGAGGCAGGCAGAATATTGAAAGAGAAAGGATATACGTTTGATGTTGCTTATTGTTCCGTTCTCAAGCGCGCAATAGAGACTTTGGAGATAGTGCTTGATGAATTGGGGATAGCGCCCCAGATAAAATACTCATGGAGACTAAATGAGAGACACTATGGCTCGCTGCAAGGCTTAAACAAAGCTGAGATGGCAAAAAAATTCGGAGAGGAACAAGTAATGGCTTGGAGAAGGAGTTATTCTATAAGGCCGCCTCCGCTTAGCAGGACGGAAGCTGAGAAACTCGTGAAGGCACCTCTATATGCAGGAATAAAAATGTCAGAAATACCGCGATGCGAATCTTTAAGAGACACGGTTGCAAGACTTCTCCCTTATTGGAAAAAAGAGATTGCGCCTATGATAAGAGCTGGAAAGCGGGTGTTGATTTCGGCACACGGAAACAGCATTCGAGCAGTTGTGAAATATCTTGACAGGATATCTGATAGTGAGATTGTCTCGCTTAACATACCAACAGGTATCCCTCTTGTTTATGAGCTAGACTCCAACCTAATGCCTATTAGGCATTATTACTTGGGAGATGAAGAAAAAATCAAAAAGATGATTGAAAAAATAGCCAATGCAGGGAGAGTTAAAGCCATCTGAAAAAGTAGTAGGACTGCTTAAAAAACTTTATGAAGAAAACAACATAGCAGATAAACTGAGATAACTCGCAAATAGATAGATAGCTTCAAATAATAAAAGGAGGTGTTTTTTGTGAGTAGGGTAGTAAGAAAAGAAGAATATGGTCCAATAGAAATCAAAGTTGGAGGAGAGTCAAGATGGATTTGTATGTGTGGACTGTCAAAAAATGGACCGTTCTGTGATGGGTCACACCAAAAAACCAAAGGCGAAGAGGAAGGGGTGTTGTACGAGTATATGCCTGATGGTAGGAGAAGGAAAGTAAAGATACAGCCTATTTGATGTTCTATTTGAATTTGATTATTACTGACTTAATTTATCTCTCAAATTTACGGCTCTTTGAGGCCAGTTCAAAACCTTGTTTGTGGTAGAACCAAAAACGCTATGAGCGGAAACGGCCCAAAAATGAAAAGAGGGAAATAGAAGGGTCGGCTTGTTGGCTTGTTTTTTCATGACCCCAGACTTTCTTTTATGGCAGAGTCAAATGTTTCGTAAGGATAAGCTCCACTTATTATTTTACCATTTATAATAAAGCCTGGAGTGCCAAAGATGCCTAAGCTTTGACCTAATGCTGCATTTTCGTTTATATAAGAGTCATATTTGTTTGAGGAAAAACAGCTATTGAAGGCAGAGACGTTTAGGCCCGGAAGTTTTGAAATCCATTCCTTTAGTTGCTCTTCACTATATTGCACGGTTGAGCCGCCTGTTCCTTGTCCAGTGAAAATTGCATCATGCGCTTCCCAGTACTTTCCTTGTTCTCCTGCACACCTAGCTGCCTTTGCGGATGGAAAAGCTGCTGGATGGAATGATAAGGGATAATCAAAAAATGCTAAAAGAACCTTTCCTGTATCGATATAATTTTTCTTTATATCAGGATAAACAAAGTTGAAGTGTCTTCTGCAAAATGGACACTGATAATCTGAAAACTCAAACATTATGACTTTTGCGTCTTTGCTGCCAAGTGTTGCTGCTGCCTTTGGAAGAAGAGATTTCATTGCGTCATAGGTTAAAACAACCCCCTGTCCTGAAGGGGGGGTAGAGTCAGTTGGTTGTTGAGGAACTTTTGGTAAATTGTCAGACGGGCTTGGAGCCTGTTTTGAATCTGATGGGGGTGGGCTACTTGCAGAACTTATACGTATTTTTGCAAGCTCGTTTGATATGTTTGTTCCTGAATAAACAAGTGAAAGAGATATTAAGATAGCTCCAAGGACGATAGAGGCAGCAAGAATTGCGTGTGCTCCTTGGAGGATGTTTGATTCGGTCAAGATATCACCCCTCTATGAATGCGATACGGGAATTTTATATGCAAACAAATAAAAACCTTTTAACAAAAGGGCAACATACGTTGCTTATTATACCCTTATTATACCATTAATTAAGTATAAAATTGGAGAGAAAAAGAGGTCTCCATCTAAAGATTTTCTTCTTAAGAAATGAAGAGGTACTGTGTGCGTGAAAGCTTTTGAGCAAGCTCGAGTTGCCTTTTAGTTTTCTTTCCTCCATAGAAAAGTCTCTCAAGCCCTACCCAAACTGAAAACCATCCAAACGGAATAAGAAGTACTTCAACCACTTCTGAAAATTCTGAAGATGGAGGAACCTTTTTTAAAATCGAGCTGGAGTAATATCACCAAAAGTCCGCATAGAATGAGGAGAAAGCCGGTTTGTTTTTGCTTTTTATCTTCGCGAAAGAGTTTGAGCATCCTAAGACGAAAGTATCCTTGCAGTCTTTTTATTATCTGCTCCTCAAATTTTTCTTTTAGTCTCTCTTTTGGAAGGTAGAACCTTACCTCTATTTTACCTCCTGCACCCTCAAAGATTCTTCTTTCAAGCTCTTTTAGAAAATCTGCAGATATTTGGCGTCCAGGAAAAAGATGGGGATCAAAATCCAAGAGGGTGTCATCATAACTATTAAGAGCTATACGTATATCTCGGACTTCGACTACAGATTCATATGGTCTTTGTTCCTGAAGCTTCTCTTTTTTTCTCCAATCATACAATTTTTCTTAACTCATACAGTAACATTTATAGAAAGAAAATTTAAATAGCTAAAAACCACAGATTAGCTTGTGAAGTCTTACACGAAATACCTCTGGATGGATACACGCAAGAGGATAGAATTCGTAAATATACATCGAGACGTAGAGGAGGCCATAACCGAATCTGGAGTAAAAGAAGGTCTTGTTCTTGTAAATGCGATGCATATAACAGCTTCAGTTTATATCAACGATGCAGAGCATGGCCTACTTCATGATTATGAGGAATGGCTTAAGAGACTTGTACCAATGGATATTGAATATAGGCATAACCTCACTGGGGAGGATAATGCGTATGCTCATTTGATGAGAACAATAATGGGAAGGGAAGTTGTTGTTGCAATCACAAATGGAAAGATGGACCTTGGGCCATGGGAACGGATTTATTATGCTGAATTTGATGGGCAGAGAAAAAAGCGAGTAATGATAAAGATTATTGGTGAATGAGTGGTTGAGGATTATCAGGGATAGAGTTGGAGAACGCATTTTCTGTATGACGGTAAGTGAATGAATGACCTCTAAGTTTTGGTATAGGATAAGAGTAGCGTAGGATGTTTAACAAAGAGGCACATGACTAAAAGTCGCTATATCGGCTTAGCTTGGGAGCATAATTAACCAGGTTGGGATTTCTTGGGGCAACTTTCACTATAGTCTTGAAGGAGTTCTTTATATCTGAGACAATCATCTGCGACCGTTATTGTATCATAGAGACACTGGGCTTTTTGAGGACCGTAAACTATGTTGATACAAATGGCAGGAGAGTTTAGTTCTGTTGCTTTTAAGTAATAGCACGTATCCCTCTTATCTGAAATTTCGCACTCTTCGATTTTGGATGGAGAGGGAAGCTGCAGTTCCTCAGTTTGGGTGCTTTTAGGCTCGCCGCTAATATCACTACTCTGGGAAGTGGACGAAGTTTGTGAGGGGGGATTGTTGCTTGGCCCTCCTTCAGTTGCCGTCGACTGCGTCTGGAGCGATGTTTGTTGATTTATGCACCCAATGATTAGTAAAAGGAAAAAGGTGGAAAAAACAAAAAGTTCACCGTTCTTCATTGTAGGCTACCCCTGTAAAGGACTTCATCGTATTAATGTTTGAGACGGTTGCTTTAATAAGCTTTTTCGTTGTAGCTTTGGGATGTTATGGAAAGCTTCCTTTATGCTGTTGCATCTGCTCTTTTAATTAGTGTGCTTTCGTTTTTAGGGGCGTTTTTTTTGCTTTCAAAAAAACGGAGAGATAAAGGGCTTATATTGATGATGGTAGCTTTTGCGTCTGGCTCAATGCTTGGTGCATCTTTTTTTGACCTCATACCTGAAGCTTTTGAGGAAGTAGGAACTTTCTCGACCTATTTCATTTTTTTTGGCATAATTATTTTTTTGCTACTTGAGTCGTATGTTCATTGGCATCACTGCACAATTGAAGAATGCGGTATTTACAGTAAAAAATCAATGGGATATATGAATTTAATAGCTGACGGCATACACAATTTTATTGATGGAGTTATTATTGCATCTGCTTATCAAATAGATATTGGAAGCGGAATAGTTGCAACTATAGCGATTGCATTGCATGAGATACCACAGGAAGCAGGCGATTTTGCCGTGTTGATCCATGCGGGCTTTGGGAGATCGCAGGCTTTGATTTACAATTTTGTATCTGCAATACTTGCATTGGTAGGAACTTTTTTTGGATTTTTGTTTTTATCTTTGTTTGAATACCTTATTCCTTATTTTGCATCAGTTGCGGCAGGAGGATTCATTTATATCGCAACGGCTGATTTGTTTCCTGAAATTTCAAAGCATATTTCAAAGCATCGAAACATAAAGCGGCTCTCGTTACAGATTATATCCCTTTTTCTTGGGTCTGGGATTATTTTTATGGTAGTTAATTTTGTTGGCAGGTAAGTATGAATAAGATTAAAGAAGCTGGCTTGTAGAAGGAAGGGAGGTATAATTGGATGGCTGCTCTGGGGAGCGATACTCTACTCATGTTCAACATGCATCCTCGGAAACGGACTTCTTGTTTTGGATGGGATTAAAGAGAAGCTTAAATAAAAACATGAAACAAAAAGAAAACTAGTTTTAGGACTCAGTATTAAAAGGGATAAGATCTTTATCTGAGTATGTAAGTTTTATTATGAAGCTGATAAGTCGATTTGAGAGGTAGTTTAGTACATGGAAAGATTCAGCGAAGAAGAAATGGAGCTTCTGTCTAGGTATTGTACTAACATTGATGGAAATATTTTCGCACTGATTAATCTCCCTCAAACAGTGTGCGGTGCTTTGTTTTCAAGGTATTCGCGCTCGCCAAAATCTCTTCGCCGAGTACTCCTAGAAGAGTTTATTCAAAAACCAGAAAGCGAATTTAAGGAGATAGTTGGCGATGTAAACGCAACAGATAATCAGATTATTGCAACAAAGAAAGCAGAAGAGTTTTATGAGAGAGTGCTGGTAGGGTATGGAGACGATTCTGTGGCTGAATTAGGAGGAGCTCATATCGCATGCGAAAATATTTCAAATATCGCAACAAAGTTTTTGCAGGATTCGAGAATTGGAATATCCCCTCTTGAAAAATCGACCAGATATGTGTATTTTGACCACAAGGACGAGAATGGACAATACGGCTTTTATAGGGATAAAAAAATAATGGAAAGCCGATTTGCTGATGAGTACGTTCAAGTTTGCAATAATTTGTTTGAGTTATATTCGTCCCTCATTGAGCCGATGAGTAAATATATTATGGAAAAACACCCTCCTCCGGAGGGATTAAGCGAAAGAGCTTATGCTTCAACTGTACGAGCAAAAGTGTGTGATGTTTTGAGAGGGATCCTACCTGCTTCTACGCTCACGAATGTAGGCCTATATGGAAATGGAAGGGCATTTGAGTATCTACTTACAAAAGCTTACTCAAGCCCACTTGGGGAAATAAGAGAAATCGGAGCAAAGATGTATGAGGAACTTAGAAAGGTTATTCCTTCTTTTGTAAAGAGAGCGACCGACAAGTATGGGGTTGCTTATCAGGAATATCTCAAAGAAAGTGCCAATGATACTGCAAAGGAGGTTTTGTCCTTATTAAAAAGATATGAAGGAAAGTTTGGAAGCGAAGCCGAAAAAGATGATGTAGTCTTGGTTGACTATGATAGGGATGCAGAAGACAAGATAATCACAGCAATAATTTTTCCTCACGCTAATAGCGGACTTGATAGGATAATGGAGAAAGTTAAGAAACTAAGTCCTGATGAAAAAAGAAGGATAATAGAAGCTTATGTAGGAAAAAGAAAAAATCGTAGGCATAAACCTGGAAGGGCATTTGAACACGTGTATTATACATTTTCGCTTCTTGGAAATTTTGGGATGTACAGAGACCTCCACAGACATAGAATTCTTACGCAAGAACGCCAACTTCTAACTACAAAACATGGCTTTGATATGCCGCCTGAGATAGTTGAGATTGGGCGGGAGAAGGAAGTAAGCGAGGCTATTGGATTGGCATCTGAACTTTTTGAAAAAATGGAGAAAAGCAACCCTCTCGAAGCTCAATATGTCGTGCCTCTCGGCTGTAGGGTTCGCTGGTATATAAAGATGAATCTTAGAGAAGCATTCCATTTTGTTGAGTTGCGGTCAATGATGCAGGGGCATCGAGACTATCGGCGTGTAGCACAAAAAATCTACTTAAAGATAGGCGAAGTACACCCTTATCTTGCATCATATATGAGGTTTGTGGATATGGAAGAGCACCCCCTTGAAAGGCTTGAAGCTGAAAAAAGGATAGATAAGAAGATGGAGAAGCTAAAAGGGAATTAATTCTTCCTTTTGACTGCTCGTTTAAGGGTGTCGAGTGCAAGTAACGCGCATTTTAAACGGGCAGCGGTTGGTACAAATCCTATGTTTTTAAAGAGGTCATCCCCACTAAATGATATAATCTCGTCTATTGTCTTGCCAATAGCAATGGAGCAAAGGATATCAGCACATGCTATAGAAATTGCACATCCGCCGCCTTCAAACTTTATATCTTTTACTTTACCTTTACTTAATTTAGCACTTATTTCTATATAGTCTCCACAGAGATAGTTGGAACTTGCAGATCTGGCATTTGCATCTTTCATCTTTCCCCTGTATTTTGGGTTTTTATAGTGTTCAAGGATTATATCTTTGTATATGTGAGTGTGAGTCACTTGAAAACCTCCTTTGCTTTTTCTAACCCATCAATAAGAGCAGTTACATCGCTTTTGGTATTATATAGATAGAAACTTATGCGCGCTGTGGAGGTGAGACCTAGAGACTCGTGAAGTGGCATTGCACAGTGATGACCTGCACGAATGCAGATATTTTGGTCATTTAAAAAAGTGGCTAGATCGTGTGGATGGATACCCTCAACGTTAAAGGGGATTACTCCGACTCTATGGTGTAATTTACTGCCATAAAGATGCACATTATTTATTTCTTCTAATCGTTTAATTGCGTATTTAACAAGTTCTAGTTCATGTTTATGCACTCGATCCATACCTATTTTTTTGAGGTATTCCACTGCGACTCCAAAGGATATTGCTTCACCTATTGGAGGGGTTCCTGCTTCAAATTTTGCAGGAGGGGAAGCAAATTGTGTAAATGAAAGCCTCACTTCGTTTATTGCTCCTCCACCTCCAAACACGGGCTTTAAGAAATCAAGATGTTCTTTTTTGATGTAGAGGATCCCTAATCCGGTTGGGCCAAGCATTTTGTGAGCAGAAAACGCTAGAAAATCGGGGTCTATGTCACGTACGTTTATTTTGATATGTGGAGCTGACTGAGCGGCATCAATAATTGTTACAGCTCCAACTTCTTTAGCCATTTTCACCATCTGTTTAGCAGGGTTGATAGTTCCAAGGACATTGGATGCTTGAGTAAATGATACAATTGAGGGATTTTTTGCAATAAGTTCTGAATAGTGATTAAGGTCTAGCGCTCCATCGATATTTATATTGACCCAATCAAAAAGGATATTTTTTCCTTCCAGCTTTAATAGATGCCAGGGAACTATAGAGCTGTGATGTTCCATTTTTGTGAGGAGAACCCTTACTCTTTTTGATTTAATAAGTTGAAGAGATAGCCTTGAAGCTATATTTAGTGATTCGGTGGCATTCTTTGTAAATATTATTTCTTCAGTATCTGCATTTAGCATTTGTGCGACTTTGAATCTTGCTTTTTCGTATTCTTCGGTAGCTTTCTCACTTATTGAGTAGATTCCCCGATGGATATTTGCGTTATATGACGAGTAGTACTCGTTTAATTTTGAGATAACTTCTTTGGGCTTCTGGGTTGTTGCTGCATTATCCAGATAGACCAGGGGCTTTCCGTTAATCTTCTTCGTCAGAAGAGGGAAGTCTTTTTTAATTTGAGCACTGTCAAGAAGGACCATTAGAACACCTTATAAAGGATTTCTTTGTGCACACCTATAACTTCACTTATGAAGCCATTAAGTAAGATTTTTTTTGCTTTTTGGAGAGGGATACCGCGGCTTTGAAGATAAAAAAGCTCCTCTTTTTCTATTTCCTTTACAACTGCTCCATGCGCTGCCACAACTTGATTATTGTAGACTTCAAGAATCGGTTTTACTTCAGCGTAACAGTCATGTCCTTCTTTTAGGACTTTTGCTCTTATTGCCATGTCGCTTCCTGAAGCTTCTTCTTTTATCTTTGCATTTACAGTGCAAAAAGACTTAGATGTTGAAAAAACAACATTTCTACTTTCAAAATAGAACCTTCCCCCTTCTTTACATATGACACCCATAGTTTTCTCAGAATAGGTACTTCCTGGTGATGCTGCAGATAGCTGATTAAGAGAAAGTTCCGCGCCTTTATTTATTGAACATTCTGTACTTACATTAACATCCTTACCTCCGAAACTCCCCTGCATGCAAGTTATTTTGGCTAGGTCAGAAATTAGAAAGTGACGATTAATGGATGCCTTCGCTGAAGTCTCAAACAGGATAAATGCTGAAAAATCCATCTTAGCGCCCTCTTCCGCAATTATTATTGTTTTTTCAGAATAACTTTCAAGTTTGCTTGCTTCTAGACCCCCTTCAAGATAAAGTCTTGCACTTGCATCTTTTTTTAGCAATATTAGGTTCTGACTTTGATTATTTAAATTGAGCTTGATTTCTTTTTCTAGCTTAAAATTTGGAGGAACTTCAAGAAATATGCCCTTTCCTCCACCAGCCAAACCATACTTTTCTAATAGGCTATATGGGGCTGCGGAGAGAGGAAGAAAGGCTATGCCTTTTTCTTGAGCCATGTATAGCCCTCCCGTTGTATCTTTTTTATCAGCGGCTTGGTTCCTTCTGCTACTATTTTTCCGTCAATCATAACATAAACTTTGTCTGGAAGAAGAAGATCTATAATTTTTTCATGGTGAGTAATTACAAGCAGACCTGTTCCTTTTTTCCTTTGAAGATGAAGTATTTTACTTATTGTTCTTACACCGTCAACATCCAGGCCTGAATCAGGCTCATCCAAGATTGCGATTTTTGGGTTTCGTATTATAAGTTGCAATATTTCTGACTTTTTTCTCTCACCGCCTGAGAAGCCTTGGTTTAGGTATCTCTCGGCGAAGTTCCGTTCCAAACCAAGCGAAATTAGGAGGCGTTCAACTTTACTTTTGAAATCTAGAAAACTTCCGCTTTCCCCCGAGATTTCTTTTAGATAAGAAAGAAGTGAAACTCCGCTTATTTCTGGAGGTGACTGAAAGCCAAGAAAGATTCCAAGATTCGCCCGTTTGTCAGCATCCATAGAGACTATGTTTTTGCCATCAAAAAGAATCTTTCCTCTTCTCACTATATAAGACGGATGTCCCGCTATCGCATACGCAAGAGAGGATTTACCGCTTCCATTTGGACCGGCGAGGACCACTATATTATTTGAACGTATTTCTAAGTTTGCATCAATCACTACTTTTTTATTTTCTATCTCCACGGTTAGATCCTTAACTGTTAGTTGCAATTTACTCACCTAAAAAGGATGCTTCACCCAATACTGCTTTTCATTTCCAGAGATATGAGGCGGTTTAGCTCAACTGCGTATTCAAGAGGTAGCTCTTTGAGGACTGGTTCTACAAATCCCATAACAAGCATTTCACGAGCTCGCTCTTTAGATATTCCTCGTGACTGTAAGTAGAAGAGCCTGATCTCATCTAATCTACCTGCTGTTGCTTCGTGAACTATCTTTGCCCCCTGTGTTTCATCTTTGATGGTTGGGTATGTTGAGGATTTGGAGATATCATCAAGGATGATGGCATCACATTTAACATCTACTCGTGAGTTGTGTGCATTCTTGCCTATCTTTACAAGACCTCTATATATGCTATGCCCTCCATTGAGTGAAATGCTCTTTGCATCTATCTTGGAAGAGGTATTTTTACCAATGTGAATAACCTTTGCTCCGCCCTCTTTTATGGTTCCTTCTCCTGCAAGTGCTATGTTAAGATGTTCTGCTCTGGAGTTATCTCCAACTAACACCGAACAAGGATACAGCATTGTCGCCTTGCTTCCCATGGAACCCCCAACCCAAGTGATGCGACCGTTTTTTTGAACGATTGCACGTTTTGTGTTGAGGTTGTAAACATTTTTACTCCAGTTTTGAACGGTCGTATAGCGTACATTTGAGTTTTCACCGACAAAAATCTCTACAACAGCACTGTGGAGTGAGTCCTTATCGTAGATAGGTGCCGTGCAACCTTCAACATAGTGTACGTTTGTATCTTTTTCAGCAATGATGAGGGTATGTTCAAATTGGCCTTCTCTGATTTCATTCATCCTAAAATATGTTTGAAGGGGCATATCTATTTTAACTCCACTTGGTATGTATGCAAAGCTGCCGCCACTCCAAACAGCATAATGAAGTGAGCTAAATTTGTTGTCATTAAGGGGGACACACTTTCCAAAATATTTTTGTAAAAGATTAGGATATTTTTGAACTGCAGTATCCATATCGCAAAAAATTACACCTTTCTCTTCAAGTTCTTTGCGTAAGTGTGAGTAAATTCCTTCGCTTTCAAATTGAGCTACTGAACCGGCAAGATATTTTCTTTCGGCTTCTGGAACACCTATTTTTTCAAAAGTCTCCTTTATTTCTGGAGGCACCTCATCCCATGAAGTAGCTTTTTTATCTTCGGGACGAATGTAATAGCGTATGTTTTCAAATTCCAGTTGCGTAAGGTCAACGAGGCTCCAGTGGGGAAGAGGTCTTGAAATGAAGCTTCGATATGCTTCGAGACGTATCTGAAGCATCCACGAAGGTTCATTTTTTATATTTGAAATTTGTTTAACTATCTCTTCACTTAACCCTAGATCTGCTTCAAATTTTGGTTTTATTTTTGTCGAGAATCGGTGTAGGCGCTCCAGAGAAGAGTGAACTGAATGCACAACTTCTGATTCATTGTTTTCTGTTTTCATTTGTATTATGAAACGTAGTTCATAATTAAAAACTAATCGGTATCATAAATGAGAAAGGGAGGGGACCTACCCCATGGATGTTAATGGCTTATTTTGTCTCCTTGATGCGGTTTATAGGATCAATGGTCACTACTCCAAAACTATTTGCAAAGACAGCCATGCCGCTTACGATTGCAGTTAAATAGGCAAGAGCTGTTCCTTTTTCGTTGCTCATCTTAATGTATTTTGGAACTAGATTTTTAAATAATATGCAAGATGCATCGATTGTTATGGCCTTGTTTGGGCGTTCTGCAAGTTTACATACCGAAGTAAGAGTTCCCCCTCGCTTGAGAAGGTGAGTGTATGGACATCTCCTCCATACTTTGAAATTTTGCTTTCATTGTCTGTTTTTATCTTTTGAAATTCGGTGGGTTTGTCTATTCCAAGGAATATTTCAACAAGAGCATTTGTAACTTGCCCTCTTCCTGTTGAAGTATTTGCAACAAATGAAAGATTGGTGTTTTGATTGCTCATGATATATTCTGCAGTTGAACCTGCGCTGCCACAGCTACCAGGAATGAAAAGAATGTTTACTTGTTTATTTCCAAAGATGTTGTAAGGGAAGCTTTCAAGCAAGCTGAATGAATGCCCTCTAAATGTTAGTATGAGGTTATCCAGTTCATCAATTTTGCGTTTGATAAAGTCTTGATTGTTTTGAGGGGATTCGCCCATATATAGGATTACTCTTTTTTTATTCTTTTCATAAATCAATTCTCCCTCATTTCCTTTCTTTGGCCTGCCAAAAAGATTTTCGAAAAAGGTTTGGCTTAAAGGCCAATGGTCCTTTCCAACGTCCTCATTCTTAAAGATCTGCACACAGGTTATGTATCCATCTTTACCCTTGTATTGTTCCGGATAATAGGTAGTAAGCTTCTGGAGACTAGTTATTTTACCTTTATTTTCATCTGATACGTGTTTTGTAGATGGATCAACCATTACAAGCAGATATTCAATGGAAGATATAAGAGATTTGGAATCGTTTCTTCGTGCATTTTCAAGTGTCCGTGTAAGATGTCTGACGGTTTCGTCTTTAGAGATTAGAGAGGAGCGCAGAAGGACGTTGATGGCGTTTGCAAGCACAAAGAAATAGATGCTATCAAACTCGTTTCTGTCAAGAGGGGATAGGAGAGCTTTTCTGGCCTCATCAACCTCCTTATCTTGAAGTATTGAATTTTCTCTGCCATAGATTCTATCGTAAGTGATTGCTCTGAAAAGTAAGTTTCTTCCAATAGCAGAATCAAGACCAATTCCTCCAAATTCATTTAGAAGAACTGAAACTGGTTTGTTATTCAAGTCCTTCTTCAGCCTATCAAAAAGGAGATGATTTGTTGAAGTGTAGAAAAGTTGTGGGTCTGAGCATAGTAGAGAGAGGATGGTTTCTGTGCTTTGAGAGTTAATTAGGTTCATTCTCTCTCTTTCTCTGTCATGTAGGTCATCAATACGTCTGCCTAATTCTATAGTTTCAGGTAAAAAAGTTTTTAGTTGAAATACCAATTGGTTGAGGAGTATTTTGTCACTCAAAAAGAGGAGAGTAGCGTCTTTCAAATATTTTGGTAGGGATGGTTCATCTGAAAGGCTCATGAAAATTAAAACTGCGCTTTTACCTGTGGCTTGGGCTATTGAGACAAATTTATCAGGGTATTTTGCAAAAAGGGTTGCAACTGTGGGATTTGAGAGTACTTCGAAGGCCCAAGCTCCGTATTTACCTGTGGCTTGGGCTATTGAGACAAATTTATCAGGGTATTTTTCAAAAAGGGTTGCAACTTTGTCATTTAAGAGTGCTTCGAAGGCTCTATATGCGTCTTCACCTGTGGCTTGGGCTATTGAGACAAATTTATCAGGGTATTTTGCAAAAAGGGTGGCAACTTTGTCATTTAAGAGTGCTTCGAAGGCGCTATATGCGTATTTACCTGTAACTTTGGTTATCTCTTTGAACTTTTCTATGATTAGATTTGGATTTTGGGAAAACATCTCTGCAAGAGTGGGATTTGAGAGTGCTTCGAAGGCCCAACCTCCGTATTCACCTGTGGCTTGGGCTATTGAGACAAATTTATCAGGGTATTTTGCAAAAAGGGTTGCAACTTTGTCATTTAAGAGTGCTTTGAAGGCTTTAAATGCGTATACATCTGTGGCTTGGGCTATTGAGACAAATTTATCAGGGTATTTTGCAAAAAGGGTTGCAACTGTGGGATTTGAGAGTGCTTTGAAGGCTTTAAATGCGTATACATCTGTGGCTTGGGCTATCTTATCTAAGTCTTCTTTTATTTTCTTCCATGTTATGCCACGAAATTCATTAATGTTTGGAAGTAATGCTTCTGCCACTGCTTTGGCCTCATCTTCTCTCAGGCCATGGCCTCTAAAATAGTTGAACATTTCATCATAAACCTTGTTTTGACTCTCTTGATGAACCGGTTGGAGGGTATGAATGGATATTTGGAATATGAACATCGCATCAGCTTTTAGTAATTATTTGTAAAATACTTATGTATTTTCATTAGGTTAAGAATAGAAAATGTTTAAAATGCTAAAGAAATCGTGCTCTGAACTGCGCCTGAAGGCGCCGAGAAGAAAGCTCTGCAGGGAACACTTTATTATAACCGTAAGATGGATAGCGATGAGCTTTTTCTGTAGGAAGCGAACTGTTTTGGAGGGAAATTGAATCATCTTTAAAAAGAGGATTTCCAAAAACCAAGATACGGCGTGGTTTGTGCATCGTCAAAACAGGCTGATTCAAATCTCTGCGAAAGTGGAAAGGGCTTTGAAGGCCGCCCATGCGTTTTTACCTGTGGCTTGGGGCTGGGGCTAGCTCCTTGAAGTTTCTTATAGCTTGCTCTGGATCTTTGGAAAACATCTCTGCGATAGTGGGATTGGAAAGGGAACTGAAGGCCCAACCTGCGTTTTCACCTGTGGCTTGGGCTATTTGGACAAATTCACCTGTGTATTTTTCAAAAAGGGAAGCGACTTTGTCATCTGAAAGGGCTTTGAAGGCCGCCCATGCGTTTTTACCTGCGGCTTGGGCTATTTTGACAAATGCATCTGGGT